>PGZN01000035.1 GCA_002840165.1 Firmicutes bacterium HGW-Firmicutes-8 | reverse complement strand
TTTCGTTTATCATCCTCTGATGTTAACCCCGAAGCGGCTTGGAAATTTATATGGTAAAAATTTAGTTTAAAAAACAAACTTTCACGAAGTAGTAGTACATAGGGGAGGAACCGCTCATGCACATTTCTGTCATCCTCGGACATCCGGAAAAAGGGAGTTTTAATCATGCTATTGCCGATACAGTTGTAGGAACACTGCGGAGCAGTGGGCATGGAGTGTTTTTTCATGACCTCTATGCGGAACAATTTGACCCCATCCTCCCGTCAATAGAGATAGCGAGAGATGCTTATCTGGATCCGGTAATCAAGCAGCACTGTGATGAGCTGGCCGGTGCTGACGGGATAGTAATCATCCACCCCAATTGGTGGGGCCAGCCGCCGGCCATTTTAAAAGGCTGGGTAGACCGGATTATTCGGCCCGGGGTGGCCTATGAATTTGCCGAAGGTGACGGTGGAGAAGGGGTCCCTGTCGGATTACTGAAGGCCCAGACCGCCTTGGTGTTTAACACATCAAACACTCCCCGCCAAAGAGAACTGGAGGTTTTCGGTGACCCCCTGGAGGCCTTATGGAAAAACTGTATCTTTGATTTGTGCGGGGTCCGGAACTTTTACCGGAAGATGTATGAGGTAGTTGTTACGAGTACATTTGAACAAAGACGGGGTTGGCTGGAGGATGTCCGGGAAACTGTTAACAAATATTTTTCCAAATAAAAAAACACCTGCAAACGGCAGGTGGGAGGGCATTTTATTTATCCATTAAGTTCTCCTTAATCAGTTTCTCTGTTTCATCCAAAAAGAATTTTTTTACATCATTCCAGACCATGGGCCTGAGCATTTCAAGAGGTGGATTTACTTCCGCATCATCGAAATACTGCAGGCTTCGCATAATATGGTACATAGAGTAAAGTTTGCTGCTGTATTTACGGGGAAATAGGTCAAGCAGGAGTTCCCCAAGACTAATTGTCTGTTGGCAGATAAAAAACAGATCCACAAAATCCTTGTTACTGCCACGGCCGGCGATAGCTGTTATTTTCATTAAAGCGATATCGCGGAGGTCAGCTAAGATTGTACCCCGGAAATCAATAGTAGGGAAAAGTAAAGGGTACTCATACAGCAGGAAGCTCAGTTTGGTATTTTTCACCAGGCCGTGTAGGGTTCCCGCCCCGGAATTACTCACTTCGAGGTCTTCCCTTTTACCGAGAGTCATAGCTAACATTTCCTGGTCAAAGCAGGTCGAAGAGAAGAAATCGAAGTCTTCTGATTTACGGTGTCCCATATGAAGAGCGGCGCCGGTGCCTCCGGCCAAATAAAAATTCGTCAGCAGACGGCTGTCTTTCAGCTTGGCCAGTAGATCCTGTCGTGACTTTGAGATGACTTCTGCAAACATAAGACATCCTCCTCTCCGAGTTGGAAGAAGTTCTTCCAGAAGTTGGCCGTTTTCCTGGAGAGGGTGCGGCTTGACTTGACTACCTTGATGATTTTCTCTTGTGTGTAGTGCCGCATAAGCCAATTGACGGCTATATCATTGCCATGTTCCAGGAGCCGTTCAATAATAAAAAACCAGTATTTATCGTCATCCATTTCTTTAACTTGGCAGTCCCAAAAGAATTTGTGAAGCTCCTGCGGAATCATAGCTTTCGTACCTTTCGTATATATCATCATATATATTGTACCATATTCAGGCTATTTTTAACAGGTTGGGGAAATGGATATAATGTGCACATGAAGGTGAAAAAATGACGAATACAGGCTTTATTGATTTACATGTTCACACAACTGCATCTGACGGCACTCTGACTCCGGCGGAGACGGTTCGCCTGGCGGCTGACAGCGGGCTTCAGGCTGTGGCCATAACTGATCACGATACGGTTGACGGGATACCGGAAGCTGTCGCGGCCGGCGGGGAAGCGGGCATCGAGGTAGTCCCGGGGGTGGAGATAAGTGTTGACTTCGGAGGGGAGATGCATATCCTGGGGTACTATATTGACCCACAGAACCGGCATTTACAGCAGGCATTAAGACGCCTGCGCGGATACCGGGATATGCGCAACCCCCGAATCATAGAGAAATTGCAGGGGATGGGGTTTGACATTTCTCTCGCAGAGGTATCTGCAATGGCTCCCAGGGAGGTTATCGGACGCCCTCATTTTGCCGCTGTGATGAAGCAGAAAGGGTACGTCAGGGACAATGAACAGGCCTTTGAGTTATACCTGGGCGCCGGTAAACCGGCTTATGTGAAAAAGGAACGGTTGACACCGAGGGAGGGTATCGCATTAATTGCAGCCGCAGGGGGGATCCCTGTTCTGGCCCATCCCAAGTATCTATCTGCCAACAGGGGACCTAACCTGGAAGGAATGGTGGAGGAATTGATGAAATACGGACTGAAGGGAATTGAGGTATTTTATACCTCTCACACTCCTGAAGATACAGAAAGACTTTACAGACTAGCCCGGAAGAAGGGGATTTTGGCAACCGGGGGGACGGACTTTCACGGGGCCAACAAACCGAAAACCAAGATTGGTATAGGTGAAGGCGGGTTGGCTGTAAAATATGAACTTCTGGAACAGATAAAACAGAGCAGAGTTTTGTAGGAGGATGCCCAATTCTGTAGTATAATTGAATAAAGTGTCCAAGATTTGAAACACTTACAGGGAGAGGATAAGCTTGCAGAGAAACAGTATTTTTAGAAGATTTATGGCATCCACAACTATTTTAGCGGTTGCCCTCACTTTTCTCTGGCCGGCGGGTTTTGCTGCGGCGTACACGGAGGTATCCCGGACAAGCAGTAAAGATCCGGTGGCTGAAGGGGTGACCCTGGAAAAGATTAACATCCAGACCGCGCAGGGGATTATAAAGGTAGATGTTTTGACAGTTGACCTGACAAACCCATATGTTAAAGTTGACACAATGGTTGGGAAGAACGGAATCCTTACCAAAAACCAGTGTGTTAGCAACATGGCTAATGAAACCGGCGCGGTTGCCGCGATTAATGGCGACTTTTTTCAGATGAAGGAAGATGCGCCCATCGGGCCCACGATTGAATCCGGGGAATTGGTGACTTCACCGGCCCAGAGGACAGATACTTACGCCTTTGGCCTGACAAAGGACAACCGTCCCATTTTTCCGATATTCAGCTTCAAAGGCAGTGTAACCTCCCCGGGTGGGGTGCAGTTCCAGCTGTTTGGTATAAATAAGCCTACATATCTTGCTTATCTGCCTGATAATAATACAGCAACTGATGCCAACCGCCTGAATATGTATACCCCCACATGGGGTCCCCAAACCAGAGGACCGCTGCCGGGTTTGACCGGTATGGTCGAAATGGTAGTGGTAAACGACTATGTCAGTGAAATTAGGATAGGCCAGCCGAAGGCAAATATTCCTGCTGACGGCTATGTCTTGGTCGGACATGGTACAGCTGCCCAGTTTTTGACAACAAACTTTAAAGTCGGGGACCAGGTCCAGGTCAGCTATGAGGTTACTCCGGAAACAGGCAACCTGCAGGCGGCTGTGGGCGGATTGGCCCTGATTGTGGACCAGGGGAAGCGCCACTGGTTTACCCAGACCATATCTGGGGAAAAGGCCAAGACAGGTATCGGAGCTTCCCAGGATGGAAACACCCTGTATCTGGTGGTTGTTGATGGGGGAAGCCCCAGCAGGGGAATGACTCAGGGAGAACTAGCCGATTTTATGGCTTCTTACGGAGTCTGGACAGCTGTTAACCTCGATGGTGGAGGTTCGTCCACCATGGTAGCCAGACAGCTGGGGGATGAGACGGTTACCCTGGTGAACAACCCGGTCCTCGGCTCACAGAGGTCAATTCCCAACGGCCTCGGTATTTTTTCAACAGCCCCTCCGGGAACTTTAGCCGGTCTTAAGCTGTCCGGACCAAGCAGGATTCTGGTTGGTACCCAGAAAACATTTACGGCCAAAGGTTATGATGAACACTACAACCCGTTTGCAGTTAATCCTGCAAACATGACGTGGGAAGTAACCCCAGACCTGGGAACATTCGAAGGCAGTACTTTTACACCAGTTACGAGCGGAAGTGGGAAAGTTACTGCCACATGTGGTAATGTAATCCAGGAGTACCCAGTCAGAGTATTGGGCAGCAGTGATATCGCCAAACTTGAGGTACTCCCCAGTACTATTGCCTTAGACCCGAATGAAAGTGTTAATATATCGGTTAAGGTCACAACTAAGCAGGGTGAGGTGTTCAACCTCCAGCCCAGTGAATATGAGGCCAAGCTGACTGAGGGTGTCGGGACACTTAATGGCAGTATAATTACTGCCGGCAGCGTTATGACAGCCGGTCAGTTGACAGTAAAAATCGATTCAACGACAGCAATAGCGAGGGTTACAGTCGGTGGGATAGAACAACCCTTCTACGGCTTTGAGACTACTAAACCCATAAAATATGAAGACTACCCGGTAGGTAAGGTCCCTGGCAGTTTCCGGTATACCGGCCCGAATGAACCAGCCTTCCGGGGTACTGGTGCGGCTAGGCTGGAGTATGATTTTACAGGGACCACAAAAACCGCAGCAGCTTACGCAAACTTTCCAGGAGGGCTAGCCTTACCGGGACAGCCAATAAGCCTTGGCCTTTGGGTTATGGGTGATGAAGGAAACGGTCATTGGCTCAGAGCTAAAGTAATTGATGCCGCCGGGGTGGAAAAACTGCTTGACTTCAGCAGGGAGTTCGATTGGAAGGGCTGGAAACGTGTGACGGCAGATATTCCTGCAGATGTGAAACTCCCTGTCAGACTGACTGATATTTACCTGGTGGAAGCCGGTGATGCTCAGCGGGATAAAGGAGTAATATACTTTGATGAACTGTCGGTGACCAATGCTCCGGCGGTTGGTGAAACTATAACCGAAACGCCGGAGCCGGAAGAACTGCTGGCCCAAAAAGACTTCCAGCCGGGAAACCCCGCTTCAATGAAGCTGGGAGAAAATTTGAATCTTACCTTTAGCAATCCGGCAGACTCTACAGCATATACTATTTTTGCCCGGCAGATTTGGAGCACAGCCCTGCCGACCCCAGGTTACTACCCAATTATGCCGCTATATAATATTACCGGCATAGCTGACGGAGATGATGTAGAAAAACTGCCTGAGCTCATGAAGATTCAAATTAAAATTAAAGATATTACCGGTTTGGATAAAATCCGGGTCATGTTCTGGGATGAAGAAAAATCGGCCTGGAAGCAGATTCCCTGCATGGTTGATGCAGTTAAGGGGACAGTCACAGCCAAAACAAATCTTCTTGGCGTCTTCGGGTTGATGCAGGACGCCAGACCTCGACCGGTTTATTCAGACACGAGTTTCAACTGGGCCAAAGATATCATATCAGACATGGCTGCCAAAAGAATAGTCAATGGCTATCCTGACGGCAGGTTTTTACCGAACCAGGGAATAACGAGGGGAGAATTTGTTACTCTGCTGGCCAACACCTTGGGATGGGCTGCGGAGACAACAAATTTCAAGTTTGCTGATGAAATACCTTCATGGGCTTTGGGAAGCGTTGCAGCGGCAGTCAACCAGGGGATCGTCAAGGGGTATGATGACGGAACTTTCCAACCAAACCGGGTAATTAACCGGGCTGAAATGGCCGTTATGCTTGATAAAGCTTTGGGCCTGGCCAATAGCAGCAAACCGTCAAATTACGGGGATGCCAGGAGTATTCCATTCTGGGCGGTCCAGGCAATTAGAAACACAAAGGTCACTGGGATTATGCTTGGAAGCGGCAATAGATTCAGACCCAAAGATGTAGCGAACAGGGCCGAGGCTACTGCTGTAATGGCCAAGGCATTGATGTATTATATTCAATCTTAGAGTAATGTAATTTAAAATAAACAATAGTTTAAGGGGGCATTTAAATGTATATGTACGATCAGGCTCACGTCTTGGTTAAAGCAATCCGCGAATCAGAGGAGTATAAACTCTTAAAGGCGCAGAAAGAAAAGCTTGAACAGGACGAGACTCTCAAAAAGATGTTTACTGATTATCGCACAAAACAGTTTGAAATCCAGAGAGTCCAGCTTGTTGGAGAAACAGTCCCGGACGATAAGATGCAGGCCTTCCGGCAGCTTCATGAGGTTGTTGTGGCTAACCCTGTCCTAAAAGAATTCCTGGAAGCGGAATATCGTTTCAGTACTGTGATGTCTGACATTCAAAAAATCCTGGTAGACGGATTGGACCTAATGATCGATTAAAGTTTGTGGGGATGGTTGCACTTGCATAAGGTGGAAGCAGTTTCCGTGACGGTAAACGGACAGGCGGGATATGATATAAGGGTTCACGACTGGGAGGCCAGTGTCCAGGACTATATCGATACTTTGAACCGTTTTATCCTGGACAATAGATGTTACAGGTCCCGCAGGCCGGAGTTGGGGGCCTGTTTGGGTTGTGATTTGTGCTGCCGGGAACGAATTCCCGTTACTGTTATTGATGCTTTTAACCTTCCTGACGGGAGTCCGGAGCAGGCCATAGTGAAATCGCTTCATGTGTATGTGGAAGGGCAGGTAGTCGATATTACGATGAGGCTTGACGAGTCAGGCGGCTGTATTTACCTGGACAGGACGAAAGGGATTTGTAAAATATACGGACAACGGCCCCTTGTCTGCCAGACATTTATCTGCTGCCCAGCCACCCCCAAAGCCAAACTGCTAAGGGAAGAGATTGTTAACACCGGTGAAGATGAACTGGTCAGAAGGTGGTTTAAGACAGGGAGGGAACAAGGACACCCTATTATACACGAAGCGCTGTCCCCTCACCCGGATAAAGCTGACTATCCTAAAACAGCTTTTGCCGGTGTTCAGTCATATAAAAAAGTCATACTTAAAGACATATGCTCGGCCGGACTTCGACGAAAGTTCGAGAAGGAGCGCGGGAATTAAAGGGAACAAAAGACAAATTAGGTAACAAAAAGAGGTTTTTGAAATAGTTTTGTAGAAAATATAATAAATAGTTGTCTTTGGTTGAGGCCGAAAATTAACCGGAACTGGGGGAGCGCAAATGTCAGATGACGGTCATAAAAACCAGTCCAGGATGCTAAACAGTAAAACCGGGGTAAGATTATCAAATTTAGCCGGCCAACTGGCCCAAAGCTGCAGCCGACTGCTGGAGCAAAACGACTATTTGAAAAACCATGAGAAGTCAATCCAAAAGCTCTTTTATGATAACCTGAGCGGGCTGGAATATATACTGATAGTTGATGGGGAAGGCAGGGCGCTCCTGCATACCAACCGCCTGCGGGAGGGAGTTTTATATAATGATCCAGTTGGGTTCAAAGCCGCTCAAAGCGACAGCCCGCTGCTCCAGATATATTACCGGAATACCGGTGAGGTCCTGCTTGACGCCTCCTGTCCGGTTCTTGTTAATAATAAAAAGGCTTACGCTATCCGGGTTGGCTATGTAATCCGCGACCACTCCCTCGGTATCAGGATGATTTTAGCTGCCGTCTTTCCGATAATTTTAGCCGCGGCTTTGTATTTTATCTATCCCAATCCATTCATTGCCTTCGGTATAGGTCTCGTCTTCAGCCTGCTCATGGCGGCTTTTATCAAAGGAAAACTGGCCTCCGCTTATAGTGCAGTACTGGATGGGACTGAAGCTATTTCTCACGGTGACCTTTCAAAGGTTGTTAAACCAAAAACCCGGGATGAAATTGGTCAAATTGTTTTTGAAATAAACAAAATCAGCATAGGCTTGGGCATTATTATCAAGAAAATGCAGTATTTTGCCCAAGAAATCAGAGAGGCCTGTGTGGAACAGGACACCTCAACAGACCAGTTTAGTGCGGCTTCAGCCCAGATTGCCGCTACTACCCAGGAATTGGCCAATGGGGCCAAAGACCTTGTGGACAGCCTTAATTCTGCCAGGGGGTGTGGAGACCAAATCGCTTCTTCAATTGAGGAAATGCTGCACCGCTCAGAGGATGGCTTAAAACAGTCGGATGATTCCCTAGCCAAAGCCGGGGTTGGGGTGGGGAAACTGGCAGCTTCGGAGGAGCAGATGCAGAAGATTAACCGCTCCTTTGACGATACGGCTCAGGTTATCGAAGCCCTGGCAGCCCAATCCTCCCAGATTGAAAAAATAACCAATACAATTACGGAAATAGCGCAGCAAACTAATTTATTAGCCCTCAATGCCGCGATAGAAGCGGCCAGGGCCGGTGAACACGGACTGGGTTTTGCCGTGGTTGCCGAGGAGGTCCGCAGCCTGGCTGAATCCACTGCTGTTTTTGCCAAGGAGATCAAAGATATCATCACCAACAATATCCGGAAAACCTCGGAAGCGGTTAAGGTTATGCGAACCGGAGTAGGTGAAGTGGAGAAAGGCAGGCAGGTACTTGATGATACTGTTGACTCGATAAACCAGATAATCGACAGTGTCAACAAGTTAGCCGGGCAGCTGAAAGTCTCTTTTAAGATGGCTTCTGAGATAAGAGAACAGAGCGGGGTGTTGGGTAAAGACTTAAATGATGCCCTGAATGTAGCCGGTGATACGGCCAGAGCGGCAAAAACCATTGCCTGTTCGACCGAAGAACAGGTGGCCGCCAGCGAATGCCTGATGAGCACAGCCAACAGCCTGACAAAAGCGGCTGTTGACATGGAACAGCTGGTTACCAGGTTTGTCGTTGACCGGTAATAATATTAAGCTTCTAGATAAAAGTACGCCTCCCAAATGCTTGGGAGGCGTACTTTTATGGTTTCTTTGATTCACCTGATTGTCTTAGTCACCTGGCCTTTTTCTTTCTGGCTCTCTTGGTTGTCACTGCGTTCTTGTTCTTTCTGGCGGTCCCGGTCTTTATCCTGCTTTGTCCTATCCTGCGTTTCACCGTTATCGTTTATTTGTTTATCTGCGTCTTTTTTCTTACCGTCATTGAGTTTTCCATTTTGTTTTTCATCTTCGCCGCGGCGGGCCGCATTATCGATATCAGGTGATGTTATATCATTACTGCCCGGGACGTTATCTAGAACATGTGGAGGAATGTGAACTGATTTAACTTTAAGTTTTTTGTCGTTTGGCAGCAGTTGGACTCTATATACATTTACGAGCTGGGTTAAACTATTTTCCTTTACCTGCTTCAGCGTTACCTTTTCTCCGGCGGAAACAGCTTCTTTGTAAACTACGAATTTTCCTGTTGACAACCCCCGGCGTACCGCTTCGTCCCGGGTATTCCGGTCAGAGGAGAGGATAACAATCTGAATATCCAGACCCTTGTTTTCCACAGCTGTTTCGAGGTTTCGGGATAAACTGTCATTATTGATTCCACCGGACTGTTTAACAGCAGCTGCCTCATTGTTGACCGTAACTGTTGATAATACATAGTTTTTTTGGCCGGGCTTTATGTAGCCTTCCCGGACCGATTCAGCCAATATCGAATTAACAGATGTATATAGGTCGGAGCCCCTGAGCTGAATACTTGCCAGCAGTTTTTCGGCATCGCCGTTTAAGGGCCGGACATTTAAAACCTTGAGATCTTTATCTACGGCTAGTTCGACACTCGGGTTAATATCGAGGGATACATAGGCAAAGGCTTCCGGTGTCGCAACATTCCGGTAAAGACTGAAACCGAAGACAAGGATAAGAAAAGAAGCAGCCATCAAGGCCGGTTTAATAAAGCGGGACCAGCCAAAAGTGGAGAACTCCATTTCGGCCCCCACCCGGACGAGCTGCCGGCCGGAGAGGGGAACTTTGTGATATGTCCCGTCTTTAGTGAGGACAATACAGTATGAATTTTTGATTTTAACAATCATTCCTTTGTTTTTCATCTGAAACATCCTCTCAGTCGGGGTCTAAATTTATGTATGAACGTAAGTACAGAAATTTACTTTGGTAATAAAGGACCAATGAAGTGGCGATTATAAATTTGCGGCCTCTCTCCAATGTCTTCCGGTTTACCCCGGTTTGAAAAATAAGGTCATTTATCGGCAGCTGCTTTTTTTCCAGGAGGTGGTCCATTAACCCTACCTGACCGGTGATAAGAGCGGCTACCCGGAACAGAGTCTGCCGTGAATCCCGGTGTTTCGGGGATATATCCACCAAGGACTCGAAATCGATACCAAATTTGCCGAGGAGTTCTTCGTATTCTATGAGTTCATCCTGTCTTTCATCTTCTATCGTCCGCTCCCGGAAGTCCTGCCAGGCCGACTGGATATCAGCCGGACTCAGTATTTTGCCATCTTCTGTTTCAATTTCAAACGGGCATTCGGCCTGCAGCCGGGACTCCTTACGGAAGTGGTCCTTAAGCTTGTTTTGAATTACTATCTTGGCATAAGGCAGAAAAGGCACCCGTTTTTGAGGGTCATATGAACGGATAGCCGAATCAAAGGCAATCAGGGCTATGCTAAGTTCATCACTTGCTTCCCAGTGCAGGGGACGTTTACAGAGGTTCATCGCAGTTTTTGCTACAAATGGCTTATATTCAGCGAGAAAGTCTTCCCGGGTCTGTGTATCTCCGGCCTGTATCCTGAGGATAACCGGCAAGACGGTACTATTGTTTTCCGGGGTCATGTTAACACCTCGTTAGTTTTATATACGATTCAAATAATTATTTTGTGTGGGTTTACTTCGACAAAAAAGATGTTAAATCCTGTCCAACTAGGTAAATTGTGTTTAACATTGAAAGGGAAAGCTACATAAGATGGTATGAAGGAATAAAGAGCAACCAAAAACAGGTGCTAGGTGCTAGTTGTTAGTTGCTAGTTCGTGGGTTCATGTTAATCTTTAATAGTGTCATTTTACTAGCAACTAGAACCTAGCAACTTAATGGAGTGGGGAGTTGGTTATGGGAAAGTGTAAAAGGAAGGTAGCCTTGGTTTATACAGGGGCAGTTTCACTGGGCAGTTTTGAAGCCGGAGTGGCTTATGAACTTGTCAAACATATTCGGGAACAGGGTTCCGGCGAGCTTGATATAGATGTAATTGTCGGGACTTCCGCCGGGGCTCTGACAGGCGCCCTGACAGCCCTGGCACTGGTTTTTGGGCTGGACCCCCGGATTATTGAGGAAGCCTGGATGTCTGTGAGCCTGGAAGATTTGCTGCGGTTGAACCCACATGACAGGTCAATTCTTTCCAGCAGTAAAGTGGAAGGCCTGATAAGCAAGTATATCAGCCCACCGCAGGGTAGGTGTGGAAATCCGGCTTATCAAAAAGCGGTTAACCTTGTAATTATAGTTACTAATTTGGATGGCCTAAAATACGAGATTCACCGGGCTAAAGATGACGAGTTTTCAATCAGTGCGGTGAGTTACGAGGATGCTCTGAAATTCCGGATTGAACCGGGATTTACCGACTGGGAAAGGCTGAGGGAGGCTGTCAGGGCTTCCAGTGCATACCCGGCGGCCTTTGAACCCAAAACAATTACCAGAAAAAGCGGTGAATTCAAGCAGTTAGCCAGGTACAATTTCTGTGACCGGGATGGGAAAACATTTCATTATTCCGACGGGGGTATTGTAAATAACCAGCCTTTGAATAAAGCTATTGAAATAGTAAGTGAGCTGCCGGCCAAAGACCCTGGGCAAGAATATGAAAGAATATTTTTAGTGATTGACCCGTCACCGCCAACTGACCACCCCTCCTGGAAAGATTACGGGGTATTGGAGGTTGTCGGCAAAGCGGTCTGGACAATACCGCGCAACCAGACTCTTTATAAAGACCTGCAGCTGCTGGAAAAGGTGAACAGGCGAATCCGGTGGAAAAATGCGTTTGTCTCAACAATGGCCGACCTGTGGAATGTAAATCCAATCCCGGCAGAAAAACAGCATACCCTAAATGACCTCTGCAGGCAGGTGGCACGGTATAAAGGGGGCGTAGTCCTTGGCGCCGACCCGGCCGCTTATCTGAAAACAGAAGAAGAACGCATCAGGAACGCTTACCGAAATGAATTGGCCAAAGTCAGGGATGACGGTTTCTTTGTGAAGTACTGTTTTCTGCTGGAGCAGGTGGCCGGCCTGCGGGATAAACATCAAATATCGGTAGAAATGATCAGACCACACAATGCCGAGGCGGAACTTACCGGGGTAATCTACGGCAATTTTGGCGGTTTCTTGGATGCCGGGTTTATGAGGCACGACTACAACGTAGGGCGTACCTATGGCCGGCGGTGGCTGACGAAGGAACTTGACCTGTACCGCGGGGTCCATTACAGGGAGCAGCCGGTAGACCCCAAGGTTCGCCGGAAAGTTTTGCAGATGCTGTTTGACAACTCGGTGCCTCTATTATTTGAAGAAGTTGGCCCCAGGCTTTTTGCAGGGAAGGGTGATATACCAAAGGATGTTACAGGTGTTTTAACTTTTGCTGGGATGTTTGTAGTGAGTTTAGCCAAATACATAGTCAGAAAATCGATTTACTGGACAAAAGAAATAATTCTTGCCAGGCCTGCCCCCCCAAAAAAGAATAATTAACCGTATTTACAATTAGACTTTTTTGAAGCAAATTCTTTAAAGGGGGATGCTGTATGAGACTAGTGAACTGTAAACACTGCGGGTTGTTAACACTGGACAGACTTGAAGGTTACTGTCCTGACTGCTGGCATGAGCGGGAGATGCTGATTTCCCTGGTGAAAGACTTTTTAGTCTTCAACAGCCAGGCCGGACTGAGTGAAATAGTTGAACATACCGGTGTTTCTACTTTATCGGTTGTCCAGTTTATCCATGAAGGGCGAATTATTATTTCCCAGGGAGAGGCTAGGCCCCGCCTGGCATATGGCGGTCGATAAAGGTGGCTTTTGGATAAATCCCCATAGAGGGTTTATGATATTATTTAGCGGGCCAATGTGCCCGCATTTTTTTTAGAAAAGAAGACGCGGAGGGCGCGGAGAAAAGATGGAGGGCGCAGAGAGTTAGAAGTCGTGCAGATTGAGGTCTTTCAAGTCGGATGCGGAACAACTCAAAATAAAATTAGCCGCGGATGACGCGGATGAACGCGGATTGGAACGACGCTGATAAAACATAATGATGTAAGATTCACTGGAGGGCGCGATTTAGTTTGGTTTATATTCGACTGATGGCGCCGCGTGTGGAGCGGGTGATTGTCTAAGAAAAAAGGTTTTGCTACAAAGGCAGAGCCTTAAATTTTTTGGCCGGAAGGCTGCATTTTGTGTCACGGTATTATTATATACCCCGGGTGGGTATATAATAATACCCACCAACTGTGGGCGGGAGAAGTTTTGTGGTATAGATGGCAGTATGCGACTGACATCTGAAAGATACACTTTTGTGAAGTGGAGAATTACACCTGTACAACCTGATACTGTTTTTTTGTTTAGTAAATATTTTATTTAAACTGCAGCTTTGTCGGGAAGAAGGATTTAATAAGGGTAGCCACTGTCTCTCTGTGTCCTCGATTTTCACTGAATCCTTAAAAACCTCTGTGCCCTCCGTGCCTTCTTTTTCCTCCTTGCCCAGCTCAGATAATTGTCAATTGTCAATTGTCCATTGTCAATTGTAATGCCTGTGGGTCGGGCCAGTTCGTTTAGCATATATGCGAAATATGCCTCTAAAAAAACCAAGTTCCTTCTGAAGGAACTTGGTTCTAAGTAATAAATATATCATTAATTTCAATTTTTGTGTCTTTAAGTTTTTGCAGTAACGTGTTGTATTTATCAATTCTTTCTTTAGTAATTTGATATACCTTACCCTTATCCCTGCGGTTTACGGATACAACTAGAACGAACAACCTTTCTTCAACAACCAAAAATACTATTCGAATTCGTTTATTATCTACATACACTTTTCTAAGGCCAGTTAAATTCATGCTCATTCTTTGTTCAAGGGGTTCACTATAGGCTAACGGATCTGCAACTACTTTAACTAACGCCTTAGATACTTTTATAAAAAGATTTTTGTCCAATTTTTTCAGTTCAAGTTCGGCTTCTTTTAGAAACTTAATCTTGTAGCGATTCAATTGTGAGACCCCTTTCAGAAAGAATACCTTCGAAATCTTGACCTAGAATGGGGTTCTCCAGTCTGCGAAGTGCAACATCAATCATTTGAACTTCAGAGTATAACTCCTGAACTTCTAAAAGATGTTCATATTCATCAACATTAAGCATTACAGCCTCAATACTATTATTTTTCATAATGTAAATTGGATCCGTTTGTTCTTTTACTTTCCTAAAATACTTTGAAAAACGATTTGAAATGTCCGAAATTGGGACAAGGTTTTTTCTGCTAACAATAATTTTCATTAGTAAATTCCTCTTTTCTCAAGAATAAATAAAACCATAGTTAATTTACTTAATATTTTACCCTAAATATAAGATAAAATCAAGAGGCATACAACAGGCTAAACGACTACGCCTGTTCTCTACTCGACCCGGCCCGGCTGCTACACTTTCATCACATACCCCGACAGGGTATATGATAAAACCCGCCAACAGTGGGCAGGAGAAGTTTGTTTTGGCCATAGGCGGCAGGTGATGGGGGGAAGCGGGGGAAGGTTTGATTTGCGGAAAGAGCAAAATACGGCTCTTTCATGGTTAGTTTTATGAAAATAAAACCCCACCTGTTGGCGGGGTTAAGACTGTTCCGTTTTATAGGAACACTATCTTTTTGCACATTTACGTCTTTTTTTCTGATCAGCGGGTTTACAAGCAACTCTACTAGATACATCTTTTGCTTTAGAACCTGGTGTTTCTTTAGGACTTATACCTGCAACTACTTTCTTGGCAACTTCATTTATAGCATCATTTGGAAGCACCTCATCAACGACAACAACTTTAAATGGTAATTTTTTTTGCTGCTCATATGCAAGACTTTTTACAAAATTACTTTGAATATATTTAGGGAGTTCTTTTTGACCCATTTTTTTCATGGTCAACACCTCTATTTCTAAATTCATTATATCTTTCTTCATCGTATATTTCAAGTTGTTCAACTCTTTCGGCGATTAAAATAGGAGCCTTGTGATCCATGGAATTATCCCAAATTTGCAGTTGATCGAATTGCGGTTCCAATACGAAAAAAGTTTTTGGAAACTGTTCATGGAAATATTTTAACCATTTTTCGGGTATATATCTGTGCGTCCTTTGATATCTAATTTCCGCCCTAATTAAAGCAACTTCAACCGGAGCATAAACTCCTATTATTATCAATTTGTATCCCGCTTCTTTTAATCTAAGAATAAGTCCTTGATATTCGTTGGGTGGTGCAGCTAAGCTTGTGTCGTAAATAAAAGAATACTTGTTTAAAATACAGTTATCAATAACTTCAAGAGCAATTTCTTTACTTTTCGCATGAACGTAGCTGGCAGCAGTTTCGCTATCAATTTTCAAACGTTTTTTATATTCTGGTAGTTTATCTTTTATTAAATCGCAATCAATTGTGGCAACCGGAAATTCTAGGAGGGGTTTAATAACCTGTTCCCTAATCTTACTTTTACCGGAAGCTGCACCGCCACCAATAAAAATTGCAGCCGGGTTTTCACATGTAGTTAGACCTTTTAAAGTATCTTTAATAATCCCAATTCGACTTCTTAATTCCTCCGGAACAGGCGCCATTTAAGTCTCCCCATTACAAGATAGTGATAATTGCTAATAATGGTATATTTCGACAAAAAGCATAGCTCCACCTGCTTCTGCAAATAAACAATTTATTTTTTTAAGTTTTTACGTACTCGGTAAGAAAGAAGAAGTGTGGGTTGCCACTGTCTCTCTGTGTCCTCCGTCTTTTCTCTGCGCCCTCCGCGTCTTCTTTTTCCCTCAGTAATAAACGGCCCAGGAACTGTCAACTGTCAACTGTCAACTGCACTGCCCCTGTCAATATTTCCCTGCAGATTCTACCGAAGTTCGCATGTTATAATAGAAACTGCCGGGAGAGGGAAATGCAGGGGGGAAGCTAATGGATCCGCTTACACATGCCTTGGTCGGAGCAGGAGTGGCCGCACTTACGGGAGACAAGTTTTCCTTCACCAACCCGCTGCACATTGGGGCGGTGCTGGGGGCGCTGGCTCCGGATTTGGACATACTTTTTCAGCTTTATGGGGACATGCCTTACCTGACTCATCATCGGGGTTCCTCACATTCCATTCCCGGGGTATTGGTAAGCTCTGCAGTTATCGCTTTTTTGTTATGGCTCGTAATAGGGGGAAATCCTCCAGGCCAAATCTTTTTATGGACTGTTTTGGGGTCGGTTTCCCATATCATACTTGACATCCTAAACTCTTATGGGGCTAAGATATTGTGGCCTTTCAGCCAAAAGAAGTACAGCCTGAATCTGCTGGTACTGGCAGATCCGGTGATTATCGTATTTTTCGCCGGGGTGATTTTCTGGCCGGGTATGCCTGGGTTTATAGCTAATGTGGCGTTTTGGCTGGCCTTGGCCTATCTGGGAATAAGGTTTTACATGAGACGTAATGTGCGCCGGATGCTGAGGCGGGAATATTACCGGGAAGGTATCGAAAAAATAGTGGTTATGCCGGCCATGGTCAGCCTGTGGAACTGGGCATTTCTTGTTGAGACAGCCGAAACCTGTATAGTTGGGGAAGTGAAGTGCTTCTCAAACAGCCTGGGTGTCAAAAAAATACTGGACAAGTGCCCGACCAACGTTTTGGTCCACAAAGCCCTGCAGAGTAAGTTGGGGAAAATATTTCAGAACTTTACCCCACACTTTTATATTTATCACTATCTTAAAGACGGTAGGGATGTTGTCCGGTTCTGTGACCTCAGGTACTTCTACCGGGAAGACTTCCTACATCACGCCACCGTAATCTTTGATGAGACCCAAACAATAATCGATGCGGTGTTTCAGCCGTATAATAAAAAACGAAAGATCAGAATCATGGGGTGAGGCTGTCTCAAAAGAGGCAGCCTCTGTTTTGTGTGTGTCTAGCCTGAGCAAGGCCGGGGGTGGTATATTCCGGAAGGCGGGCTACATTCAGCCGACCTGGGGTCGCTTTGATTTGCTACCACTCCCGCTGCGCGCTCGTGGGTCGGCTGGGATTAGACTCCGCCTTCCGAAACACACCACCCCCGGCCTTATATACTTGACAACACTGTAAGCAGGGCTGGCCTCAGTTGAACAACTCTGTAAACAAACTTCTCGCCTGGGAAAAAGATGGTGGGCCATAGATTCATTGAATGAGTGTAACCGTTGTTGGGGATAGCTGTAGCCATAGTGGACGGTGGTAGTCGAATGTAGTCGAAATAAGGGGAACGATTACTGTCGAAGGATGCAGGGATTTGGCTGTTCTGCGGAGTAATAGTTATTGTGCAGATTTCACAGAACTTAGAATATATGGTAGCCTATGCGGAAGCTGGGAGCGCGAAAGCAAATGTCTATTGCCTAAAGGGGCTAGGACTGTCCTTTTTTCAGCACAAATGTTAATTTAGCCTGTCCCTTTGGGGGCGGGTTTTTTTGTTTGAGACAGGAGCAGTATAGTTACTTAAAAAATCAATCGCGGAGAGCGCAGAGATGGCGGGATTCATAGGCAGCCGGAGAGCGCGGAGAGAGTTACCCAACGGCATATGGGAGAAGCTTAATAATCCAGAATTTAAACTGGTCGAATTCGACCAGTTTAGAATGCAGGCCGGGCTTAATAGTTTCGTTTTGTCTCCGCAAAAGTGGATTGAAACGACAAATGCCATTGGCTTGATATCAAAATCCGGCAGATACGGAGGAACTTATGCCCATAAGGACATTGCCTTTGAATTTGCTTCATGGATATCGGTAGAATTTAAACTTTACCTGATTAAAGAGTTTCAGCGGCTTAAAGAAGAGGAGCAAAAGCTGCTTGGGTGGGATATTAAGCGGAATTTGGCCAAAATCAACTATAGAATTCATACAGATGCTATCAAAGAAAATTTGATTCCAAAAGAACTGACAAATACTCAAGTAAACTACATATATGCATCTGAAGCGGATGTATTGAACATGTCATTATTTGGGATGACCGCCAAAGAGTGGCGGGATCAAAATCCTGGTAACAAAGGCAATATCAGAGATTATGCCAATGTAGCACAACTTGTGTGTCTTTCTAATCTGGAAAATCTTAATGCACTGTTTATTAATGAAGGCTTATCTCAGGCTGAAAGGTTAATAAGACTTAATAAAATTGCTATCAGCCAGATGAAACTTTTAACAGATGAACATAGCATAAAAGCATTGAAAGAAAAAGTGAAAAACGAGGATATATAATTGCGGTGCGAAAGACTTGCTTATCAGGATACGGGTAGGGGGTATACATCCGTGGCACAAAAACCGGAGCTTATAATAGAATATTTCGGAATGTATCAATTTAGGGAGGGAAAGTAGGATGGGATTAAAGGAAAAACTGGGGAAGCAGTTTGTTATCACGACAGAACTGGGTCCGACGGATGGGACAGACGTTGCGACGACATTGGAAAAAGCCAGGAGCTACATAAAATTGGACGGCATAAATATTCACGACTGCCCGATGGCCAGGATGAGGATTAATTCTATTGCTTTGGCCCATATAGTTCAAGCTGAGCTGGGAGTTGACACAATTCCGCATTTCACCTGCCGGGACCGCAGTCTGCTGGGGACCCAGGCTGATTTGTTAGGGGCCCATGCCCTGAGCATCAGATTTCTCCTGCCGACTACCGGTGACCCTCCGCAGCACGGGCCGTTCCAATCAAGTGCCGTCTATGATTTAAATACGATGTCTTTAATTAAACTGATTAAAGAGATGAATAAAGGACTCGATGCCGTGGCTAAAGAATTTAAGGGCCCCACGGATTTCATGATCAGTGGGACCACCAGCGCTGCGGCCACAAATATGGACGCGGTTTTTAGCAGGGTCCGGAGAAAAATTGAGGCCGGAGTTGACTTTTTCCAGAGCCAGCCCTGTTATGATGCAGCAAAAACTCTATCCTTTGTAGAGAAGATGAAAGAGTTTGGGAAACCGGTACTTATCGGGTTAATGCCTTTAAAAACTGTAAAAATGGCTGAATATATGAATGATCATGTAGAAGGGATAGAGATACCTGACGATGTTATGGCCAAAATCAGGGAAGGTGTCTCCGGAGCGAAGATAGCCTGTGAATTTGTGGAGAAGGTATACAAACAGATTGATGGGATACATATTATGGCTTTAGGTGATGTTAAGGCCTCTAATGAAATAATAGAGCACACCCTTGGTTTGTTATGACATAAAACTGTGTTTAACCGGGACATATTGAAAAAGGTAAAAAAAAGGAGAGCTTGACGCTCTCCTTTAAAAAAAATATAGCATATAAACTTGTCCTCCCTAATATAGTTTACCGTAGGACAAACAGGTAAAAAATTTTTTAGGGAGGGACAAGTAATGAAATTTTTTGAAGTGCATGGGAAAAAATCTTTGGCGGCAGCCGGAATCCTGTTCCTGCTGTTAGCAGCAGCCGGATGCAGTGAGGCGGAGAAAATCTCCTGGGAAAGGCTGAAGGAAACACATTACCGGATGATTACCGGAAAAACCTCAAAGCCGAAAGCAAAACCGGCCGCTGAAAGCGAGGGACAAGCTGCTGTAAGCGGGCAGGTATATCAGGATTCGCAGGAAGTTGTGGCTGACAGCAAGGTCCAGGTAGAAACCCAGAGCAAGGTCGATGTTGTCCTCTACTTTGCTGATCAGGGTGGCGACCTGCTGGTCCCTGAAAAAAGGGAAATCACCATGGTCCCCGGTTTAGCAAGGGCTACGGTAGAAGAACTAATTAACGGGCCCAAAGATAAGACACTTGCCCGGACTGTTCCGGAAGGAACCAAGCTGCGGGACATCAATATCGAAAAGGGACTGTGCAGGGTGGACTTCAGCCGGGAATTAAAAGACAACCATTGGGGCGGCTCGAGCGGGGAATTGCTGACAGTGTATTCCATTGTCGATACCCTGACGCAGTTTCCGACAGTTAAAGAAGTGGAAATCCTTATCGAGGGACAGAAGATAGACTCCCTGGCAGGGCATATGGACCTGTCAGTGCCCGTAACCCGCAATAATCAGGTTATTAAGAGCATAAAATAGCATTTTTGAACAGTTTAATCCAGAAAAAACCGCTTTGGCGGTTTTTTCCATTTGCCTACATCTAATTTCGAAAAAAAGGCAGGAATTTCGACAAGGATGTCGAACCCTAGAGACAAGAGATTCTTCTAAAATCTAGTAATGCAGGAATGTCTTTCTTGCTCGCGGGGGGTGGCATAATTGTCAGTGAAAAAGTTTAAAAAAGCATTAATCTTGTTTTTCGCGGCAGCCCTGTTTTTGTGCGGGGTGAATCAAATAAATATCGGATATGCCCATGGTGCAGTCAAAACTGGGGTGGTGACCGGTTCTACGGTCAATGTCAGGTCAGGACCGGGTACCGGTTATAGTAAAATCGGGTCTGTTAATAAAGGGACAACGGTTGAAGTGCTGGAGACGAAAAACAGCTGGCACAAAATTAAGCTCCCGAAGATAAGTTCCGGTTGGGTAGTCGGAACCTACCTAGCTGTATCGGATAAAAAAAGTACGGGTGGGACTTCACCCAACCCGGGGCCTGTCCCGAATTATTCCAAAACAGTATCAGTTATTAAACCGAATATTAATGTCAGAAGCGGTCCCGGAACGAATTACAGTAAGGTTGCCAGCATTAATAAAGGTCAACAGTTTGGGGTTATCAAAGAATCTGGCGGTTGGTACAATATCAGCCTGGGCAGCGGGAAAACCGGTTGGATTGCCGGGTGGCTCGTGACAGTAAAAACTCAAAATAAGCCCGTCGCCAGCAGTGAAACCGAGACAAAAACCGCACCCGGCACATTTTTAGTTGTCAAAGGGAGCATTGTAAATGTCCGCTCTGGCGCCGGCACTGGCTTTGGTGTTATCATGAAGGTGAAAGCGGGAGACCGGTTTTCTGTCATTAAAAAAAGCGGTGAATGGTATCTGGTAATACTTCCGGGCAATAAGCAGGGTTGGATAATCGGTACTTATGTGGTGGTGAGTTCAGCAGATGCGCCATCCAGGAATGACCCAAACCCGCCAACCCCTCCGGTGAGTGACCCGAACCCGCCAACGCCACCGGACATTAATCCAAACCTGCCAAGTCCTCCTACGAACAACAACACCAATCCTGTTCAAAAACTCACAGATGTAGAACTATCTCTGGAGGACAGCGGTAAGGAAATCTTGGTTATCAAGAGCGAAGGGGCAATAAAATACAGCCTCCAGTCCCTGCACGACCCCACCCGGCTTGTGATAGACCTTGACAGCAGTGATGTTAACGGCCTGCAGGATTTCACCCCGGACGGAACAATGGCCGCCAAAGTCAGGGTTGCCCAGTACAGCTTAACCCCAATGGTGGTGCGGGTAGTCATTGACTTGAACGAACAGGTGAGTTACCTGCCGACCCTTAGTGAAGATAACAAAACACTGACAGTTTCGTTATCTGAACCTTCGATAGAAGGCAAAGTGATCGTCATAGATGCCGGGCACGGTGGATATGACCCCGGGGCTATCGGTATAACCGGCCTTGAGGAAAAAGGATTTAACCTGGAAACGGCACTTCTGCTCAAAGACAAGTTAGACGCTGTTGGGGCAAAAGTAGTTCTGACAAGGGACGCCGATAGTTTTCTGAGCCTCACCGAAAGGGTTGCTGTTGCGAATAAAATAAATGCTGACGCCTTTGTGGCTATCCATGCCAATTCATCTGACAACAACTATTCAGCTAAAGGGACCGCAACTTATTTTTACGCGCCTTCGTCTAATTCCGGATTATACGCCCAGCTTCAGCAGAGGAAAACCCTGGCCAAAACAGTCCAGGACCGGTTGGTCAGCTCGGCAGGGACGATGGATTGCGGTGTCCTGCAGGCTAACTTTGCGGTGCTGAGAGAGACAACAATGCCTT
Organism: Firmicutes bacterium HGW-Firmicutes-8; assembly: GCA_002840165.1. Taxonomy (GTDB): domain Bacteria; phylum Bacillota; class Thermincolia; order Thermincolales; family UBA2595; genus GW-Firmicutes-8. Next base: position 6,099 of record PGZN01000035.1, on the reverse strand, counting down.
CGATTCTGGTTGAGTCGGCCTTTTTGTCCAATAGGGATGACGAAGCTCTCCTAAAAGACAGCCAGTTTCGCGACAAAATTGCCCAGGGGATTGCTGACGGGCTCATAGAATACTTTTCAAAATAACAGTAATTCCAGAGGACCGGAGAATATCCGGTCCTTTCGTTTTTTAAGGTTTTTGTTAGTGTAACCGCCTTTTAAGGGTAGTGACAGCAGGCTAGGGAAGTAATATACTATATGTATAGATTTTTGGGGTAAAATTTTCCTGCCCCTAATGAAAACTGTTTGGTGGTGTTGTGAATGTCGTTTAACTTGGACCGGAAAAAGGGTATCCCCCTGTACCATCAGCTTACCCAAGAGGTTAAAAGGCTGATTCAGAAGGGCGAATGGGAAGCTGGGAGAAAAGTCCCAACTGAAAGGGAACTGGCCGAGCAGCTGCACATCAGCCGGAATACGGTCAGCTCTGCCTATAAGGAGCTTGAAGCTGAAGGGATTCTTATCTCTACCCAGGGGAAGGGGACATTTGTTACTGACAGTGACGCCATTATTAGAAGAGAGTCTAAAAAAGACAGGCTTTTAAAAATAGTTGATATTGCCATTGAAGAGGCTGCCGAATTGGGGTTTCAAATTGATGAGTTTTTGATCATCACGGGCGAGCGGGCTGCGGCCAAAAAGGAAATGTTGAGTAAGTTGAGAGTAGCTTTTATTGAGTGCAACAAGGAACAGCTTGACCATTTTTCCAAAGACCTCCGGCTGGACCCCAAAGTATCTATCGTTCCTATCCTGTTGGATGATTTCCGGAACCAACCTGATGAAGTAAACAGCCAGATTGATACTACAGACCTGGTTTTGACAACCTTTTTTCACCTTCAGGAAGTCAGAGAACTCGTCAGAGTCAAAGGGATCGACATAATAGGAATTGCCCTCGACCCCCAGTTGGAAACAATAGTTAAAATTGCCCGCCTGCCCCAGGGGACGAAGCTCGGGATTGTCTGCCTGTCTGAAACTTTTGTGACAAAGATTAAGGGTTCTCTAAAGAGGGCCGGGATAGAGCATCTTGAGATTTTTACCACCACTACAAAAGACCCGGATGAGCTGAGGGATGTCGTTGATGCGGTCGATGCCTTGGTTGTGTCTCCCAACCGCCACCGGGAGGTAACTAACCTCAACAGGGAACATAAACCCGAAATCGAGTTCAGGTATCTTGCTGATGCCGGTTCGATTAATGTGGTAAAGTCGGCTTTACTGGAACTTAAACGGCAGTAGGTATTACCTGTACATTCCGGGGAAAAGTAATAAGTAGCTGTTTCCTACAGGAGAGGATTAAATGGAACAACAACCGACTGTCGTACTAGGTGTAATTGGGGCTGATGTCCATGCGGTGGGCAACAGAATCCTGGCTTATGCTTTGGAACAGGCCGGCTTCAAGGTGGTCAATATAGGGGTCCTGGCTTCCCAGGAGGAATTTATAAATGGCGCTATAGAAACCGGCGCCTTGGCTATTCTTGTCTCTTCCCTCTATGGTCATGGGGAGATGGACTGCCGGGGACTGCGGGAAAAAGCGGTCGAGGCCGGTATCGGGAGCATCCTGATGTACGTGGGCGGGAACCTCGTCATCGGTAAGAGGGAATGGGACGAGGTTGAATCTGTCTATCAACAGATGGGGTTTGACCGGGTTTACCCCCCCGGCACACTTCTTGATGAGGTTATTCCACAACTGCGCATAGACCTCGGCCTGGTTGAAAATGGAGGGTAGTTTTCATGGAACTTGCCCTGTTAATTGATTTCGGAAGTACATATACCAAAGTAGCGGCCGTGGACCTTGATGAGGAAATCATTGTGGGCACGGCCCGGGCTTTCTCCACTGTGGAAACAAATATTATGGAAGGTTTTTCGAAGGCCTTACGGGAACTGGAACATTCGACCGGGCTCAGCAGTCCGGTGTACAAGTATAAAACTGCGTGCAGCAGTGCAGCCGGGGGCCTGCGCATGGTGGCTATCGGCCTTGTTCCGGACCTTACGGTAGAGGCGGCCAAGCGGGCAGCCTTGGGCGCCGGGGCGAGAGTAATCGATGTTTTTGCCCATGAGTTAACTAAGGCGGAAGTGGGAAAAATAGAACAGATGAACCCTGATATTATTCTCCTGGCAGGGGGGACAGATGGGGGCAACAAAGAGGTAATAACCCATAATGCCCGCCAGCTGGCGGGTTCGGCGATGCTCAAGGCTCCGGTGGTAGTAGCGGGAAACAAAACAGCCGCCGAAGATGTCGGGGCCATTTTAACCGGGGGCGGCAAGGATGTCCGGATTACGGATAACGTGATGCCTGAGCTGAATGTCTTAAATATAGACCCTACCAGGAATGCGATTAGAGAATTGTTTTTGCAGAGAATCGTTGCCGCCAAGGGTCTGAAAAAAGCGGAGGAATTTATTGACGGGGTCCTGATGCCGACTCCTACTGCCGTATTGCAAGCATCTGAACTCCTGGCAAGGGGACATAAAGGCGAACCAGGACTAGGTGACCTGATCGTAGTTGATGTTGGCGGGGCCACAACCGATGTTCATTCCCTGGCCTCCGGGGAACCGACAAAGGCCGGGGTTTCGATGAAAGGCCTGCCGGAGCCTTTTGCCAAGCGGACCGTGGAAGGAGACCTGGGTATGAGGTACAGCGCCCACGCACTCTTAGAAACAGCCGGTCTGCCGAGGTTGGTAAAAAGTTCGGGACTTGGGGAAACTGATATTTTAAATCATATTGCAAATGCCGGCAGCAATCCTGAGGTATTAAGTACGGACGGCCCATCCCGACAGATTGACACTGCTGTGGCCTACGTGGCTGTAAATATAGCGGTGGAGCGGCATGTCGGAAAAATCGAGGTTTTATATACCCCCTTTGGGGCCAGTTATATCCAAACCGGAAAGGACTTAACCCAGGTGAACTTTTTAATCGGTACCGGGGGTGTTATCGTATATCACGAAAACCCCCTCGTGATAATGAAGGGAGCCCTGTTTGACGAGAACCGGCCGACAGTATTAAAACCAATGAAGCCCAAAGTCCTAATCGACAGGGAGTACATCCTAGCCGCAATGGGCCTCCTGGCTGAAGTAAACCCCCTGACTTCATTAAGAATCATGAAGAAATATCTGGCGGAGATTGTGTAGATGGAAGGGTGCTTTGCATAATGCATCTTAAAAATGAGAAATGGGATATGGATTATTTTACGACGATGAGGGAAAATGCTCTCCGGGAATGGCCGACCGGGGCTGAGGTTGATATGCAGGAGGCCCTGGGTTACCATAAGAACCTGCCAGCCGAAAAGGTCTTCAGCACAAAGCTGGCTGCAGCCTCGGCCGCCGGTATTACTCTGGCCCAACCCAGAGCAGGGGTAGCCCTCATAGCGGAACATATTGACTTATTAAAATACCTGCAGGATGTAGGCGGGGCGGATCTCCTGCCAACCACCATTGACAGTTATTCCCGACTTAACCGTTACCAGGAGGCCCAGACGGGCATAGAAGAAAGCAGGGCCCACGGGCGGTCAATGTTAAACGGCTTCCCGGCTGTTAATCATGGGGTGGGGGCCTGCCGGAGTGTAGTGGAATCTCTGGATGTCCCTGTCCAGATAAGGCACGGGACGCCTGATGCCAAGCTGCTCGCGGAGATAACTTTGGCCGGGGGGTTTACGGCTTTTGAAGGTGGAGGCATATCATATAATATTCCGTATGCCAAGGATGTCCCTCTGTCACGCAGTATCAGCGACTGGCAGTATGTCGACAGATTGATCGGTTTTTATGAGGAAAATGGGGTCAGCATTAACCGGGAACCCTTCGGGCCTTTGACAGGGACCCTCGTCCCACCCAGTATTTCAAACGCCGTTGGGATAATTGAGGCCCTGTTGGCCGCAGAGCAGGGAGTGAAAAGCATATCCCTCGGGTACGGCCAGTGCGGCAACCTTATTCAGGATATAGCCGCCCTTCGCAGTTTAAAAGAACAGGCGGAAGAATACATGACCCGGTTCGGATACGGGACTGCTGTCATTACGACGGTTTTTCACCAGTGGATGGGTGGTTTCCCGCAGGACGAAAGCAAGGCCTATGGTGTGATTTCCTGGGGCGCGGCAACCGCCGCCCTAGCCAAGGCCACGAAGGTGATTGTTAAAACACCTCATGAGGCCATCGGGATTCCTACCAAAGAGGCGAACGCGGCAGGTATTCAAACTACCAAACAAATCCTGAATATGCTTAAAGATCAGACCCTGCCTGATACTGTACAGCTCGATGAAGAGGTAGAGTTTATCAAAAAAGAAACCGCGGCCTTGATTGAAAAAGCCTTGGAATTGGGGGAGGGTGACCTGGCCTTGGGCGCTGAACGCGCCTTCCAGGCCGGTACTCTGGATGTCCCTTTTGCCCCCAGCCGGGTCAATGCCGGGAAAATTATGCCGGCCAGGGACAACTCGGGAGCGGTCAGGCTGCTCAATTTCGGGAATCTTCCCTTTGAGCCTGATATAAAAGAATACCACCGGCAAAAAATCGCCGAAAGAGGCTGCAGTGAAGGACGTGACCCGAGCTTTCAGATGGTCATAGACGATATATACGCTATCAGCAAAGGGATGCTGGTGGGTAGACCGCGGAGATAGTTGCTAGTTGTTAGTTGTGAGTTTCTAGTTTACAAGCGTGCATTGCAAGTCGTGGGTTGGTAACATAGCTCTGGACATTACACCTTCCCTACGCACTAGAAACTAGGAACTAGCAACTAGCAACTCCTACAGGAGGAGTCAGCATGAAAATAATCGATGTCATAGTCTCGCCGGGGGTTACGGGGTTTTATTTTGATGACCAGAAGGCGATTAGATGTGGGGCTGAGGTGGACGGTTTTGCCCTCCTGGGCGAACCGAGGACTCCCGGTTTTACGACTGTCCGCCAGCGCGGGGAATCGGTTTCGACGATAATTATTTTGGATGACGGGCAGGTTTGTTACGGGGACTGTGCGGCTGTCCAGTATTCGGGAGCCGGGGGCAGGGACCCTTTGTTCCTGGCGGAGGATTTTATCCCCCTGATTGAAAAGGAAGTTATCCCGCGCTTAAAGGGCCATTACCTTTCAGATTTCCGCTCTATTGCTGAAGAATTTGATGCGATGCACCGGAAAAACGGAGAGAGGTTCCATACGGCCATCAGGTATGGTGTGACGCAGGCTCTGCTTGATGCGGTCGCCAAATCGAAAAAGGTAACGATGGCTGAAGTCATCTCATCAGAATATGGGACAGAACTGGCCACCGAACCGGTGCCGGTATTTGTCCAAACCGGGGATGACCGCTATATAAATGCCGATAAGGCAATCATAAAAAGGGCCCAGGTCCTGCCCCACGGCCTTATCAATAATGTAGAGAAGAAACTGGGCCGCAGAGGGGAGCTTTTATTGGAGTATGTAGCCTGGTTAAACAAAAGGGTTAGGGAGCTGGGGACAGAGGGTTACAGCCCAGTCCTGCATATAGATGTTTATGGCACCATCGGGACAGCTTTTGAGGAAGACCCCGAAAAGATTGTTGCTTATATGGGCCGCCTGGCTGAGGCGGCAGCGCCGCTGAAACTGCGGATTGAGGAACCTACCGATGCGGGTAGTAAAGAGGGTGAGATAGCCGCTCTCGTAAAGTTGATGGAGACTAAAAAGCGAATGGGCGTCGATGTTGAAATAGTTGCTGACGAGTGGTGCAATACATGGGATGATATCAAGGAATTCGTCGACGCCGGGGCCGGGGATATGGTTCAGATAAAGACTCCCGACCTGGGGGGAATCAACAATACGATTACCGCTGTCCTCTATGCTAGGGAAAACGGTGTAGGCGCTTACCTGGGTGGAACATGCAACGAAACAGACCGTTCGGCCCAGGTGTGTGTGCATATCGCCCTAGCCACCCGGCCTGACCAGATGCTGGCCAAACCGGGGATGGGGGTTGACGAAGGGTACATGATAGTAGAAAATGAAATGAGCAGGACATTGGCCATTTTAAAAAGAAACCACAGAGCATTCCTGTAATGAACTAAAATGAAATTTGAAATTGAGAGTACCTCATGTTAACATACGAGGTGTCGACTAGTAGCGACCCTT
>PGZN01000034.1 GCA_002840165.1 Firmicutes bacterium HGW-Firmicutes-8 | reverse complement strand
TGGCCTTTCTTTTTATCCTTCGACCACATAGAAATGCCCATTAGCCTTTGTGTTAATGAAAGAGAGTCCGGCCTAGAATCATTTTATTATATTTTTATCTGCGGCTTTTAGATTCTGACTTTTAGATATCCGCGTTATCCGCGACATCCGCGGCCGGCTTTTTGGTTTTAAAAATTGATTGCAGCTTTGCTGCGCTAGGATCTCTGTGTTTTCTTTTAATCCTTTTGAGATCATAAAAACCCGTTTTGGGCCAAAGACTCGAGAGTTAACCGGCTTGTTGGTTCTTTCGGTCCGCCGTGTGCTTGAAAACCCATCAAACGCTCCACATACTTGCCGATTATATCTGACTCAAGGTTTACCCGGTGGCCTGGTTTTTTGTATCCTAAGGTAGTCAATTTAGCGGTATGGGGGATCAGGGATACCTGAAACTTATCATCAGTGCAGTCCACTACGGTCAGGCTGATGCCATCGATGGCCACAGAGCCTTTTTTGACGATATATCTCATCACCTCACCGGGGGCCCTGATGTCAGTCAAAACTGCAATATCTTCTTTCTGCTGGCTGACTATGGCCCCTACCCCATCGATATGGCCGCTGACTATATGTCCCCCAAGGCGGTCTCCAACCCGCAAAGCCCGCTCAAGGTTAACCCGGTCACCCGGCTTAAGTTCCTCCAGGTTCGTCTTGCGCAGTGTTTCAGCCATCACATCAACCTCAAAGAACCGTTCATTGAAATGTACAACCGTCAGGCAGATGCCATTGACAGCAATGCTGTCACCGAGTTTAACATCACCTAAGACTACGTCGCCTTCGATCGTAAGCCTGGCTGAATCGGCGCCGCGATGTATCTTTTTTAGTTTTCCCATTTCCTCGATAATGCCTGTGAACATGTAGTGATTCACCCCTTATTAGTTGACAGTTGACAGTTGACAGTTGCTAGTTGCTAGTGCCCCTTCAAGTAACGTATACCATCTTGTTTTACCTTAAGCGATAGAAAAGGGAGTTCCTTTTTTAATCAGCATTAAAAATCAATCGCGGAGGACGCAGAGATGGCAGGAATTCATAGTGAGCAAGAGAGCGCGGAAAAAAGTAAACTCGTTTGACCTGTGACTGTTTTTTGGTTTTGTATAAATATTAATTTTAATAATCACCGTACTTGGGAAGTAAGATTCACTATGGGTTATTGATTTCTCTCTGTGTCCTCCGTCTTTTCTCCGCGCCCTCCGCGTTTTCTTTTGTTCTCGTTTTTCATACTTCTGATAGTGCTACAAGTCTTCTATTCGTAGTGGTTAAAACTTGCGATTTGGGTTAGGTCTTTTCTGGTTTTGGGACGGATTTCATCTGAGGCCGGGTATCCTATACTAATCATAAGTTCTACTCGTTTTTGCCTGGGGATATTTAGCAGCTTCTTAACACCTTTTTCGTCAAACCAACCTAAAATACAGGTGCCTAACCCCTGTTCCGCTGCCGCCAGACAAATATGTTCAACAGCAATCCCAATATCAATTAGATGAAATTGTTTATTTTTAATCAGGCCCCCAATTTGGGAAGTAAGGTTCGGCTTTTCACTTACAACCACGATAAATGCAGGGACAGTCAGGGTAAACTTGTTCATCGGTACAAGCTGGCTGAAGGTAGTTTTGGCCACGTTATCTTTCATATCAGGGCTATCAATGACAACAAACCTCCATGGCTGCGCGTTGCATGCTGAAGGCGCTAACCTTGCGGCCTGCAAACATTTTTCTATCTTTTCCCGTTCAACCGGTTTGTCCCGGTATCCCCTCACGCTCTGTCTTCTACTCACTAAATCCATAAAATTCATTGCTGTACTCCTTAGTAGTTGCTAGTTGCTAGTTGCTAGTTGCTAGGTCTCAGGTTTCAACTGTCAACTGTCAACTGTCAACTGACCATTTATTGCCACATACCCCTAACGGGTATATATCGCCCGCTGACCGGCACGATTGCTGCCGGCGCAAAAACCGTGACAAATATCATATATAGCTTGTCAGTCAATTCCATTTCCTTTAACCTCCCGTTTCTTATTGCCAATAGTATTAATACCCAGATGTCGTTAACACCTACGCATATTGGCCAAACGAAACACTCTTGTTAATTTATGGAGAAGTCTTATTTCCCGCTAACCGGCAAATACTATGCAGAGATGTTGATGTTGAATCCCTGGTATAGAGGTGGTACAATATGGTTAGAACCTATCGATTTAAAGAAGGTGATAATATGTTGGCAGATAATAAAATCAAAATTAAGGTTGAAGGCGCCCCTAAAAGTGCAAAAAAGACAGATGTAGCTAAGGCAATATCAAAGTCAAACAAGAAACATTCCAAAATGATGAAAATGCTGGCAGAGTAATGAGTAAGGAATTTTTTCATCTGACAAAAGAACACATCTATATAATTCATGAACAGTCTATAAAGTGTTTTGGCGGCGATCCTGGATACTATGATTATACTGAAGGGCGCATTGAAGGCATACTAGCTCACTTGATGATGATGAAGGTTATCAGAAATCAATGGAAATTGCACGCTTTTCAGTATCAGAATTTGAACGTGATTCCTATCTTGATAAACTTGCGGAATGGCTAACGCAAAGGTTCTACGAAAAAAATAAATAGTACTGTAGAAAGACCTAAGGCACATTTCCGGGTCTTTTATTTTTTTGATCCCATAGACCAGCCTAGACTTTGTGGTTTTTCTTTTCCTCTTTGTGGTTCATAATAATGTTTTTATCTAATCGAGAGTTTGCGGATGCAAACTCTTCCGACTCCCTCGGAGCCCGCAGGGCGTAGAGCACTGTTTTTCATTGTCAATTGTCAATTGTATTTCGGGTACCCTTCCACCCAAAAGTCCTCCCCAACCTGCCCGAAAGTTACCCCGGTCAAAGGGACAGCCTGGTCCATCAAGGCCTTGCCAAAGCCGCCGACAGGGCCTGGGGCCTGGTTCCCCCCAACTATTTTGGGAGCGATAAAAGTCAGGATTTTGTCAACCAAGCGGGACTCCAGAAACGAAGCAGCTACTTCTGAGCCGCCTTCCACGAACAGGCTGGTGATCTCCATTTCCCCCAGCTTTAATAAGAGTTCGCGCAGGTCAACCCGGCCGCGGATGTCCAAAGCTGTCCTGACTATTTTGGCCTTACCTGAAGAAAGCGCTTTCAGCCTGTCCAGAGGGGCCTTATCGGTCACCACAATATAGGTGAATGATTCGGATTTCTGGGTTATCACGCGGGAATCGACCGGAGTCCTGGCCTGGCTGTCCAGGATAACCCTGATCGGGTCCTTTCCTCCCTCCGGCAGCCTGCACGTCAGAGCGGGATTATCAGCCAGCACGGTATTAATCCCTACCAGGATAGCGTCAAATTCGCCCCGCAGTTGATGTACTTTTTCTCTGGCTGTCTTTCCCGTAACCCACCTGGAGTGGCCCGTGTCGGTCGCTATCTTCCCATCTAGGGTCATCGCTGTTTTAAGCAGCACAAAAGGGGTTCGGGTCGATATATATTTGATAAATATTTCGTTCAGACGGCGAGCTTCGTCTTCTAGAAGGCCAACATGAACCTTAATACCCGCTTCTTTCATCTGTTTAACACCCCGGCCCGATACAAGCGGGTTGGGGTCACACATTGATACATAGACCTCGGAGATTTCGGCCTTGATCAAGGCCTTACTGCACGGAGGTGTCCGCCCGTAGTGGGAGCAGGGCTCAAGGTTAATATACAGGGTAGCCCCGCAGGCCTTTGGCCCGGCTTCCTCTAAAGCATTTATCTCGGCATGCGGCGCCCCGGCCTTCTGATGATAACCCTGGCCGACCACTTCACCGTCTTTGACAAGTACGGCGCCGACCAAGGGATTCGGGCTTGTCCTCCCCCTGGCCCTCTCAGCCAGCTCCAGGGCCATCCGCATATATTTTTTATGTATATCGTTTTTAGGCATGGTCGATATTCCTTTCTTCAAAAGATATAATAGAGGACACGGTGCAGCAAAGCTGCAATCTTCTTAAAAAAACTAAAAATCAGCCGCGGATAACGCGGATGCACGCGGATATTAAAAGACGCGGATAAAACATAAAATAAACTTCCAAAAAATATAGTTGTTAAAGTTCAAAAAACTACGGATGCCATGGATTTAGACAAATTTTACTACTCACATAAAAGTGCGGCTGGCAGCAAACAAATATGAATTTGATTGCTGAAGGTCACATTTGTCTATGGGAGAAAGCTGGGGATTGTGCTGTATCTAAGGTTAACATGTTTTTGTATATCTAATAAATTATAAATATTATCCGCGTCGTTCTAATCCGCGTTCATCCGCGTAATCCGCGGCCTTTTTCAAATATTTGATTGCAGCTTTGCTGCGCTAGGCCCTTTCTTTATATCCTTGGACCACAAAGAAATGCCTATTAGACTTTGTGTTAAAAAAAGATTCCCGGCCAAAGATTTGTAACAAAAAGCCCTGAAGTTAATACTTCAGGGTGTAGTGGCAAACAGAAACCGTGCGAAAACACACTTCCTTCTCCCATCCAGACTCTAACTGTCGGCCCCGGAATCACACCGGGTCAACCCATAAAGGCTCGCGGGCTTATCTCAATGAGAATCACCGCCGGTAAGGAATTACACCTGTCCCTGAAGGTTATACTGTATATTTTTGTCGCTAAAAACAATTATATTCATTTTCTTAGGAGGTGTCAAGAAAGAATGACACCCCTTTTTGGCAAAGCCCTTTTATTTATTTTCTTCTTTGATAGAGCAGCTATAGTAAAATACCGGCGGCAAAGATACCGCCGGTATTAAAAAATTATGCTTTCTGCTGGATCTGTTTCAATTCCTCTTCTTTGGCGTTAATCTGATTATCGATACCTGTAACGGCGTCACATTTGGCTTTAATCTGGGCCTCATCGAGAGTGCCGCTGTTAAGCATGGTATAAATCATACTGCCGATTTCCTCAAAAGCGGCTTTCTTCTGCTTTTTTAGGGTGTCAATATCCATTTTGACTTTGGTGGAATCAATCATCTCTTTGGACTTGGCGCCGACAGTGGAGACCCCTTGTTCAATGCCTTCTTTTAACTTATCAAAAAACCCCATATCCTATTCCTCCTTCGGTTTAATCATTTTATTCCTGTCTTTAGTTCACTTTATCATGTTTTGGCAGACCGCACAATATGTGTTAGGGGGAAGATGCTGTCAAGATTATTGGGTAGTTTCACCTTCAATGTTTAGGTATTGTCTTGCCGCCGCAGGTATGACCGTTTGCTCCGGTGTTTTCAGTGTTTCCGCCTATCCAACTAATGACTTGTTGACAAATGCTCCAAAAGCAAAGGGGATGGCTGTTCGCATAAGGCTTTCCTTTGTTCCCCTTGATTCGCCACTTGCCGAAGATACTGGCAGAGCCGCAGGGCCAGGGGTTTCCCCATTTTGTCGGAACGGCGGGTGTCATAATACCCGGTATCAATCAGAGCCCGGGGTTCCGCTAATAAAATGGGGACGCTAGAACTGGCGGAGCCGCCCAGCGACACGGATGTCGCTTGGGCGGGTGAAACCCAAGGCTCTGCCAGTATCTGAGGTTAGTGGCGGACATGGAGAACAAGAGAAACGCCGTTGCGAACAGCCATCCCCTTGACCCACGATTATTTGTCAACAAGCCCCTAAGGCAGGTTGATTTTTTTTTGTTTAGCTTACAGCTTCCAATACTTCTTCTGGGTCTCAATCGCGGCATCAATAGGCATCCGCATCGTTGGCTGGGTAAAATCAGCCGGTGGTCTGCCCGGTTCATCAATCACCGCTCCATATTCACCAAACACATTGATTACCGCCGCAGCCGCATGACCTATGGACCCGAGGTTATACCCTCCCTCTAGGGCTAGCACAACCCGCCCGTCACATACATCCCCGGCAATATTCTTCACTATTTCAGCCATTTTCGCATAACCGCTGCAGGTCAGGGCCAGCCCGGCCAGCGGGTCTGAGTGATGAGCGTCAAATCCGGCTGAAATAATTATCAGCTGGGGCTTATACTGCCTTGCCACCGGCTCCAGCAGCTGTGTAAACACATAGTAAAAACCGGTGTCCCCTGTCCCCTTGGTCAGGGGGACATTTATCGTAAAACCTTCCCCAGCGCCGCCTCCCACTTCCGAAACCCGTCCTGTGCCAGGGAAGTTCCCCTGCTGGTGGGTTGAGAAATACAGAACAGCCGGATCATTATAAAATGCATCAGAGGTCCCGTTGCCGTGGTGGACATCCCAGTCCACAATAAGGATTCTTTCCAGGCCGCGCTCTGCTTTGGCATGCATAGCGCCAATCACGACATTGTTAAACAGGCAGAAACCCATGGACCGGTCAGCCAGAGCATGGTGGCCCGGTGGGCGCACAAAGGCAAAAGCTGATTCCACATCCCCGGCGATAACCTGGTCAATCGCGTTAATTACCCCACCGGCAGCCTTAACAGCAGCTTGATATGATTTGGCGGAAACGACGGTATCAGGGTCAAGGTAACCGCCACCCCTATCTGCAAAAGAGGCCACCCGTTCAATGTACCGCAGTGGGTGAAACCTGGACAACTGCTTCAGGGAAGCCTCATCAGGCACGATATCTGTCATCTTGTCCCTGATTTGGTAATCTTCCAGAGCCTCCAGAATATACTTCAATCTCATCGCGTTCTCTGGGTGCGACCCAGTATTATGTTCCAAAAAAATCTGGTCATAGACCAGACCCATCTTGCGCATAGTGATTCACCTCTTAGTAGTTGACAGTTGACAGTTGACAGTTGACAGTTAACAGTTGATTGTTGTAAGTGCTCTAGGCCCTACGGGCTCCGAGAAGGTCGAAGCTTCAGTCAAACATATAAAAAAAGGCCGCGGATGACGCGGATAACGCGGATTAGAACGACGCGGATAAACACTGACACAAACTTCTAAAAAATTGAGGAGATAAGTTTACACAGAAAAATCCCCCACGTGTAACCATTCACTTTTTCCTGCAATATTTACTTCTACTCCAGCCATTTTTAAATGCTCAACAATGCTCATGCGCTTTTCAGGTGTATCCACAAATCTGATAGTATTGCGTCCGCCAATATCACTAAACGGTCTGAGCTTTCCAAATTCAACTAAAATTGTTCGTTCTTCTATTCTACCCATGGCCATTCCCGCTTCAAAAATTACATTTGGTCTGGCTTGTGGCGTTAAATTTCTTTCGTACTCAGGTTCATCAGGAGATGCATTTATAAGTCGTGCTTCATCGTCTGGCGTGAATAGTACGACTATTGCCTGTGCGTTAAAAAACGCTGCATCTAATACTTCTCCTATGTACGGCGACGTCTTGCCGGTCATTCTTTTAGCTTCATCCCATTCAATAGGTTCAACACCGATTGAATATAAAAAGTTAAACATAGAACTTCTGATTTTATCATTTCTTCCATGAACAACAAATACTCTATTTTTATTTATTGTGGTATCCTTCATGATTCGTGTTGCAGTATCATAATATTTATCATAGTTTTTGTATACGGCTTTTAATTGGGCTATTAGTTTTTCAAAATTTTCGTCGTCAGACCAACCGTCAAAGCTATCAGTCAATTTTAATATATTCTGTGTTAATGAGTCGGACTTCAATTGGCTAATAATCGCTATTATGTCTGCTCGCCACTCTTCGAATTCACTGCCATTTATAGTATTAACAGTTGGCATACCAACTCCACTACTCTGCTTAAAATTCCTTTTAACCATATCACTTCGGTCAATAAGCTCGCTTATGGTTTCTTTAGACATTGACACCTCTCCTCATATGCGGCTGGATATCTTTATGGTAAAAAAGAACTCTCACGTCCAATATTTGCAGCCAAAAACAAAATTTCTTTTCAATCTTGTAGGACAAATCGAAAAAATATCAATTGATTACTGAAGGTTATACTTATCTATGGGAGAAAATTGGGGGTTGTGATAGCTGTAAATTGATATGTTTTTTGTAGATCTAATAAATCTTAAATATGTCTTCAATGAGTTTTTGTTATCCGCGTCTCAAAATGGACTACTAGTAATTATCCGCGTTCATCAGCGTCATCCGCGGCTAATTAAAAAAGTAATAATGCCGCTGGCCGCTTTTTATTCGCAAGCTGAGCGCAGGGCTTTGACTGCGGCGGCTATATCGGGGGCGTGGAAGATGGCTGAACCTGCTACGAGGACGGTAGCCCCCGCTTTTACAATCGCTCCCGCAATCTCTGGGGTAACTCCCCCATCAACCTGAATTTCAGTGTGCAGCCCCAGGTTTTTAATCCGGCTGCGGAGAGCAGATATTTTTGGTAAAACTTCCGGGATAAATTTTTGTCCCCCGAAACCAGGGTTAACTGTCATCAGCAGGACCATATCCAGGTTCTCCAGCACATACTCGATAGCGCTGAGCGGGGTTGCGGGGTTTAATGCTACTGCGGCCTTGACACCGTGAGCCTTAATGTTCTGAATGGAGCGGTGCAGGTGAGGGCAGGCCTCGGCATGTATGCTGATAATATCTGCGCCCGCTTTAACAAAGTCCTCCACATACTCGTCAGGGTGCTCAATCATCAGATGGACGTCAAATACCAGTTTACTTTTTGGCCTCAAAGCCTCAACCACTAATGGGCCAATCGTAATATTGGGCACAAAATGCCCATCCATCACATCAATATGCAGGTACTCGACTCCGGCCCTCTCGACTGACCTGACCTGGTCTCCCAGACAGCTAAAATCCGCCGACAGGATAGATGGCGCGATTTTTACCATGATCAATATCTCCTCTCCCGGTCAATCAGTTCCTCCAAAAACAACAAATAATGGGTATGGCGTTCCCGACCGACTTTTCCTTCTTCTATACCCTGTTTCACAGCACAGTCCGGCTCGGCCCGGTGGAGGCAGCCGGTAAATCTGCAGCTGTCAAGGTAGGGCAGGAATTCCGGAAACATTTCAGCCAGGTATTGTTTTTCAATTTGGGGCAGGTACAAACTGCTGAATCCGGGGCTGTCCACAACGAACGACCCCGGCTCAAGTTCAAACAGCTCGGTATGGCGGGTCGTATGCCGGCCGCGCCCGATTTTTTCGCTAACTGTGCCGGTCTTCAGCCGGAAATCGGGATTAATGGAATTCAGCAATGATGATTTTCCGGCCCCGGATGGCCCCGCGAAAACCGTAAGATGGCCCTGCAGGCGTCGGCGCAGCTGCTCTATCCCTACTCCTGTAATCGCGCTTGTCAGCATGACAGTGTACCCGGCCAGCCTGTACTCATCAGTTAGGTTCTGCACAGTTTTTCCGTCAGCCAGGTCCACTTTGTTAAAACATATTATTGGCCCTAACCCGGCCGCTTCCCCATGGACCAGCATCCTGTCGAGCAGCTCAGACTGGGGCTCGGGGTCAGCACAAGCAAAAACAATGAGCACCTGATCCACATTCGCTACCGGCGGTCTTTCCAGTTCCGTCCGGCGCGGCAGGATCTCTTCGATGACACCTGTCTGCAGACCGGTTTCTTTGACCTTAACCATGTCACCGGCCAGGACATTCTGCTTCGTCAGCCTGAATTTGCCGCGCAGCCGGCATTCCCATAATGTGTTATTAATTTTTACATAGTAAAACCCGCTGTAGGCCTTGACTACAACGCCAAGCAGCATAAAGACCCCCCGGTTACTCAACTAACTGTGACTTCACAGGTTTGGACATATCGTCAATAAACACCTGAATCTTGCCGCTGTTATAATAAGTAACTATCTTCGTAAACACTTCCCCGGAGTTATGTTCAGCCTCATAGGCCGTCCTCGTGCTAATATCGTTTACGACTATTTTAACCTTATGGGTCAGTCCATCATTCGGGATTTCCACTCCCACCCTGGCCGTTTTCGGTTCCGGGCCGGGTCCTTTGCTGAGCGTGACCTTTACTTCCCCACCCTTCTGGAGTTCCCCGTTTTCGGCAGGATCCTGACTAATTATGGTCCCGGACAGGTATTCAGTGCTGGCCTTCTGGGTGATATCAGAACTCAACTTCAATTTAACAGCCTCAAGCACCGCGCTGGCTTCCTCCAAAGATTTACCGACGATATTGGGGACAACCACCGGTTTAGGCTCCACACCTTTGCTGACAACCAGTTTGACAGTACTTCCCTTTACAGCCTGGGTGTTGCCCTCCGGGGTCTGGGAAATGACAGAACCGGCCGGTACATCACTGCTGAAATCTTCTGACGGAAACACCTTAAATTCCGCATTTTCAATTTCTACCGTGGCGGCTTCCAGTTCTTTTTTAACGACGTCAGGGACAGTTGCCAACCCCGGTCCCTGGCTTACTGTCAACAATATTTTATAACCTTGCCTGACTTTTCCATTGGGGGCCGGCTCCTGGCTGATAACATTATTCTGTGGTACGTCAGGGTTGTTTATCCATACGGGTATTTCCAGGTCCAGCTTGTTTTCCTGCAGTTTTTTTCTGGCATCTTCTAAAGACATGTTGCGAACATCTGGGACCCGTACCTCCGGGACATTAAAAAACCAATTAAGCCCATACCCGGCGCCCGCCAAAAGACCCAGGATAATCGTCACAATAACCATTTTGACAAGAGGCCGCATCTTTTTTCTTTTCTTTCTATATGCCGGCTCATCGTCATCTTCCTGGCCTTTCCCCTTAGTTATGATAAGCGGCCCGCCCATGACCCGGGTGGCGAATTCATCCGAGTCGACAGCTATAGTGTTGTCAACAGACTCGCCATTCAGTTTGCGTAAATCCCTAGCCATATCGCCCGCTGTTTTATAACGCATCGTTACTTCTTTTTCCATCGCCCGCAGGATAATCCGCTCCAACTCAGGCGACACCTGGGCATTCAGTTTACTTGGCGGCAGGGGTTTTTCCTGGATGTGTTTAAGGGCTACGGCAATGGGTGTTTCCCCTTCAAAGGGGACTTTGCCGGTAACCATTTCATAGAGCACTACACCCACGGCGTAGATATCGGATTTAGCACCCGTGGCGTCCCCCCTGGCTTGTTCGGGAGAAAAATAATGGACAGAACCGACTATTGTCCCAGAATTAGTCAAAGTAACTGAACTCATAATTTGGGCAATCCCAAAATCGGCTACTTTAACCTTCCCGTTATCGGTAACCAATATGTTGTGCGGCTTGATGTCCCTGTGGACTATACCGTTAGTATGGGCATCCTGCAGGCCGTCACAGATTTGCCTGGCAATATCCGCCGCCTGGTTGAGAGGCAGCCTGCCCTGTTCCTTGATGAACTGCTTCAGGTTCCGGCCTTCCACATATTCCATGACAATAAACTGAGTGTCCCCTTCCTTCCCTACATCATAAACATTTACGATATTCGGATGGGACAGCTTGGCGACAGCTTGGGCTTCTTTGCGAAAGTTTGAAATAAACCCTTCGTCACCGGTGTGTTCTGAGCGCAGTATTTTAACGGTCACCTGGCGGTTGAGCAGCGTGTCCCTGGCCTTATAGACCAAAGCCATCCCTCCGCCGCCAAGTTGTGATATTATTTCATACCTGTTGCCCACCAAATTTCCTATCACAGGTTTCACCTCTTCTGTCCAATTACTGATCTAATAATCTCTCTCGCAATAGGCGCTGCTTCCCGGCCGCCGGCGCCGCCGTTTTCTATAATTACTGCCACTGCTACAACCGGCTTCTCGGCAGGGGCAAATCCAATAAACCAGGCATGTGGCTGGCCGTGAGGGTTTTCCGCCGAGCCCGTCTTGCCCGCTACCCGGATACCCGGGACAGCGGCTTCCCTGCCGGTCCCGGAGGCCACACAGGAAACCATTATTTCCCTCAGAACATCCGAAACGCGGGCCGTTACGGGGTTCCAGAGCAAACTGGGCTGGCCGGACCAGACAACTGCCCCCTCCGGGCTGACGATCCTGTCCACCAGGGTAGGTTTCATTACCCTGCCCCGGTTGGCTGCCGCCGCTGTGGCCAAAGCCATATTGAGGGGAGTTACGAGAACCCGGCCCTGGCCGATTGCGCTTTCGGCAAGCTCAAGTTTGGATAAGCTGCCAGGGTCAGGCATCCTGCTTTGGGCAGTAGGAATGTCAAATGGAATATTTAAACCTAGACCAAAACTGCGGGCCATTTCCGCAAAAACTCTGGACCCCTGTTCTATCCCCAAAGTAGCAAAAACATAATTGCTTGAGCGGGCAAAGGCCTCGGCAAATGAGAGCCTGCCTACAGCCTGTTTGTCTTCAATCCGGCGCCCTTCGACAATAATGTAACCGGGGGCATCAAAAACCCTTTGTACTGTTTCTGGTTTGCTCGTCAGAATTCCTGCTGCCGTTATTACCTTCATCACCGAACCCGGTGGGTAAAGGCCCTGGGCAGCCCTGTTCAGCAGGGGGCTGTCCGGGTTCTCTTTCAATCCCGGCCAGTCTGATTCAATATGTTCCGGGTTGAATCCCGGCCTGCTTACCATCGCCAGAATCCGGCCTGTTGAGGGTTCGACCGCGACGACAGCGCCTTTCCGGGCGCCCAGCATGGCATAAGCCTTTTCCTGCAGGTTCACATTTACGCTTAAGATAAGGTCATTTCCGTTTTTGACCGGACCAATCCTTTTGAGAGCCCAAAAATCGTCACCGGTGAAGCCGCCCTGCAGTCCAAGCAGAGTCTCATTATAAGATGACTCCAGGCCCCACCGGCCATACCTATCTGAGTTATAGCCGGTAATGTGGGCCGTGGTTTCCCCATAAGGGTATATCCGCCGTTTTTCCGGGCCGGCCGTAATTGTATGAGCTAACTCCCGACCGGCGCTGTCAATAATGCGTCCCCTGATAATGGCCTCCTCCAGCATTTGGGTGCGCCTATTGCGGGGATGATTGAATAACCGGCTGCTTTGAAATACCTGGAGGTACGTCTGGTAAAAAACAATCACAGTAAATGCGGTAAAAACCAGGACCGCAATTTTCACGATGTTTCTGTTCATCATCAGGTTCCATCCTCAGCTGAAATCTTTGTCAGCAGACCAAGCAGGATATAACTTGAAACAAGGGAACTGCCACCATAACTTACAAACGGCAGGGTAACCCCGGTCAAAGGCGCCAGTTTAATTACCCCACCTATAATAACAATAGTCTGGATAGCCAGTAAAGAGGTGAGCCCGGCTGCCAGCAGAGTGCCAAACCCTGTTCGGGCTCTTAAGGCTATCCGAAAACCCCGGTATATAATCAGACTGTATATCAGAAGCAGGGCCGCAGCCCCTAATAACCCCATTTCCTCACTCCAGGCCGTATAGACAAAGTCGGTATGCACAGCCGGAATCAGGGTGGGCTCACCGAGACCAAGACCTGTCCCATATACTCCCCCCGAACCTATCGCAAAAAGTGACTGCACAATCTGGTAACCATTTCCGTCAATATCTGTCCAGGGGTTCAGCCAGACAGCTACCCTGACCTGGACATGGTGGAACAGGTAATAACAGAGACCGGCCCCCATCGCGAAGAGGAAGGTACCTATCGCCACATATGACCATCTTCCGGTGGCCATAAAAACCATCGCCAGAAAAGTACTGAAAAATATCAATGCTGTCCCGAGGTCTTTTTGAAAAATCAGCAGAATGAGGGAAAAACCCCACATCACAACCAGAGGCCCTATATACTGCAGGCTTGGGACAGGGAGCCCCATCAGGTTTTTCGTCCCCGCAGTAAGGATCTCCTTTCTTTCTTCCAGGTAGCTGGCCAAAAAAATAACGAGAATAATCTTGACCAACTCGGACGGCTGAAATTTTATGATGCCTAAACTGATCCAACTGCGGGCTCCTCCGACTTCAGCGCCAAAGAGTATAGATGCCAAAAGAAGAAGAAGACCTCCAAAAATATAGATGTATTTATAGTCTTCCAACTTTTGGTAAGCCGGGAGACCCTTAACAGTCACAAGAAACCCCGCCAGTCCGACAAACAACCAGGTGAACTGGCGCCAGGCAAATTCGGGAGAAAGCCTTAAAACCATAACCAGACCGATTACGCTCAACATCGAAGTCAGGGCAAAAAGTAGGGGGTCACCCCCCGCCTTCCACTTCACCAGCAAAAAATGGGCTGCCGGAAAAGCCAAGGTAACCAGGATACATAAAAGAAGGGTGATTTTCAGATCAATGACAGCCCCTGCCTGAAACAGGTTAAACAGGCTTAGCCACAAAAAAATAATGACATATATAAGCAATGAACGCTCTATTCTACGGGCTTCCACAGGCATTACATTCATCCCCCGCCGGTTACTCGACCTGATAAAGAACCACTGTAATATTATCATCCCCGCCTTTGGCCAGGGCCTGCTCGATAAGGTGTTTCGCTTTATCCCCCAACGATTCTTGCTCTCCGGCCATCTGTTTCATTTCATCCAGGTTAACAAATTTGGATAATCCGTCAGTACATAAAATAACTATGTCACCTTTGTCAATAGGAATGATATCCACATCGGCTTCCACTGTAGTCGAAGTGCCTATCGCCCTCGTCAGGACATTACGCTGGGGATGGTTTTCCGCCTCTTCCTCGGTGAGTCCGCCATTCCTGACCAGTTCATTTACAAGGGAGTGGTCAGTCGTCAAAAGCTTAATCTCATCACCCTTGACGAGATAGGCCCTGGAGTCGCCGACATGGGCGACGTAAATATTGTTTCCTCTCGGAAGGGCCGCCGTTATAGTCGTACCCATCCCCCGGAATTTATCCTCATCTGCCTGGGCATAACTAAATACCGTTGTATTAGCATGGTTAAAAGCCATTTTTAACGCATAAGCCGGGTTTTCGGCTAAAGTTCCGGAGTTTTCCCGGAGATATGATATCAGCGCTTCGAGGGCCAGACGGCTGGCTATCTCTCCCGCTTTGTGCCCCCCCATTCCATCGGCTACAGCAAGAAGCTGGATGTCATCACAGGCACAACTGTTGTCCTCGTTATTTTTTCTAACCAGCCCGATATGGGACAGCTTACTCCACTTCATACTGCCACCTCACAAACTTGAAGGTTACCCCCGCGATTCTGATGACGTCTCCATGGGCAAGGGGCATGGCCCCACTAACCCGGACGCCATTTATATATGTTCCATTAATGCTGCCCAAATCCTCTAAGAAATGTTTATCTGTCTTAAAAATTATTTTCGCATGGTCATGAGAAACAAAGGTATCAGCCATGTTAACGTGATTATGCGGACCCCTGCCGAGGCGGGTATTATCCCCGAGGATAAAAATCTCGCCAGGCCGAAGCGAAGGGTCACCGCTCCCTGTTACAACCAGCTCAGCTCCTGACTGCGGCTGCAGCCGGGCCTGGGGCGCGCGCCCCTTCTGGGAAACGCGGTTTAAGTCAGACAGAATAAAATAAAACACCCTAATAATAAAAAGATATGTAATTGCCAAGACACCGAACTTGATAATGAGAAAGATAACCCGCATCCTATATTTACACCACCCTGAATTCCAAGACGGTCGTCCCCAGCCTGATCCGGTCGCCTTCTGTCAGCTTCTTTTTACTGACCCTGATTTCATTGACGAAGGTCCCGTTCGTGCTTCCCAAATCGGTTATATAATAGTCCCCGTCAACATAGTCAATGGAAACGTGGACCCGTGACACATTAGAATCTTCCAGGCAGATGTCATTTGAATTTCTACGACCGATAATCATACACCGGGTGCTCAGCGGAAAACTGGATCCCCGTCTCGTGCCGGTTTTTTCGACCAATTCGGCCCCGGGCTTTCGTGCCACTGCTGTCATTCTGGTCAGGGTATCCTGGGGCAGTAAACCCGCGGGTTTTTTGCAGAGACGTTCCCTGTCCACTATTAGGGTGTGTTCGGACAGGCTCTTTTCTCCCAGGCCCTGTTCCCCCGGACCTCCAATAGGAAAGCCGCCGGTAAAACAGCTTTCCACGAAGACTGTACCGAGCGGCAGGTCTTCGGCCGGCTTAAAAACCACTCCGATTTCCCCCATCAGCTCATATCCCCGGTCAGCCGCTTTTTGGTTCAGGAATTCCTGCAGTTCCTTAGACAGTGACTGGTGGACCGATTCGATCGTCTTCCAGTCCTCACTGCCTACAAATACCGTATATTCGTTGGGGACGTAAACCTTGGCAATACTCACCGTTTTGTTGTCCCTCATTTCCCGCCACAGTAGTTTCGCTATCTCGACGGGTTGAATGTGTCCGGCAAACTTCGTCCGAAAAAAACCTTCAATGTATTTCTCTGACAACTTCTCCAGTTTGGTGAAAAAACCCATCTCAGAACTACCTCCGTTCCGACCTGTCCTGCTCGCGCAGTACCCGGCGGCGCAGCTGGCCGCAGGCCGCATCAATTTCCGCCCCCATTTCCTGGCGGATCGTCACAGGTACTCCCATTTCCTCCAAAACATCTTTAAAACTCTTGACCGCGGCCCGGTTGGACCGGCGAAAGCCCCTTTCCGCAACCTCGTTTAAAGGAATCAGGTTAACATGACAGAGCATTCCGCGCAGCAGCCTGCCAAGTTCACCGGCCTGCTCCCGGGAATCATTGAACCCGTCGATAAGGGCATATTCAAACGTAACCCGCCGGTTGGTTATAGAGATGTATTCCCGGCAGGCTTCTATCAATACCCCCAGGGGGTATTTCCGGTTTATCGGCATTATCTCGTCCCTGACCTCATCATTGGGTGCGTGTAAAGATACCGAAAGGGTGACCTGGGGTTTTTCGACGGCTAACCGCTTAATCCCCGGAACCACCCCGCAGGTGGAAACGGTGATGTGCCTGGACCCGATATTTAAGCCATCTGGGGATATGATCAGGGAAATGAATTTGAGGACTTGGGTCAGGTTATCTGCCGGTTCCCCGGAACCCATAATGACTACACTGCTTATTCTTGCTCCGGTGTCATCCCGGATCCCGATAATCTGGGCATACATCTCTCCGGCAGTAAGGTCCCGGACGAAACCGCCAATCGTAGAAGCACAAAAGCGGCACCCCATCCGGCAGCCCACCTGGCTCGAAACACAAGCGCTGTTTCCGTATTCGTGGGGCAGGAAGACACTCTCCACAGCCTGGCCGTCACTAAGGCCAAACAGGTATTTGACAGTACCGTCCCCGGAAGTTTTTTTCGTATCAAGGGCCAGCCCCCCGGGAGTGCTGGCGGTTTGCAGTTTATCCCGCAGCTTAAGAGGCAGATTAGTCATATCGGCAAACCGGGTGATTCCTTTCTGGTGGACCCATTTATGAATCTGTCGGCCTCTGTAAGCGGGCTCACCCAGGCTGATCAGGAATTGTTCTGTTTCCTGGGCTGTGAAGTCCATAAGGTTTTTTTGTTCCAATGTTAATCACCCGGCAATCACTTTTTATTTCTCAGACGGGAAATGAAAAACCCGTCTGTGCAATGAACATGGGGTAAAAACTGCCCAAACCCCCGGTCGATAGTATCTGTACCCGGCATTTCAGTCAGCGCGGCCGGTAAGTATCCCGACAGGCTTTCCAAGGTAAAGCCGCTGTTGGAATTTAGGAATTCATCGATAACATCGATGTTTTCCTCATGGGTGACAGTACAGGTGCTGTAAACAAGGACTCCCCCCGGTCTCACGCATTTCGCGGCGCTGGTCAGGATTTTCAGCTGGAGGTTGTGGAGTTCATGAATTTGAGCCGGTTCTTTTCTCCACCGTATTTCCGGTCGGCGCCGGATTATTCCTAACCCTGAGCAGGGAGCGTCAACAAGTATGAAGTCAGCCTGTCCGGCATATTTTTTATCAAGTTCGGCAGCATCCCAAACTTCAGGTTCGATGATAGTGACCCCCAGCCGGGCAGAGTTTTCCCTGATCAGTTTCATTTTGTGAGGATGCACATCCACACTCACAATGCGCCCCTTGTTGCCCATCAGGCGGGCCAGGTGGGTTGATTTTCCCCCCGGGGCGCTGCAGGCATCAATCACAAAACTTCCGGGCTCCGGGCTAAGGGCGTGGCCGACCAAAGTTGAGCTCTCATCCTGGACCATAAATAACCCGGACCGATGAGCCGCCAGGCTGCCGACAGACTTAAATCCCTCTATGATGAGAGTTTCAGGGGCAAATCGCCCTTCTGCTGATTTGACACCTTCTCCGGCCAAAATCTGTTTTAATTCATCCCTTGTAGTCTTGAGCGTATTAGTCCTGACCGCATTGGGAGGGATCTCATTATCAGCCCGGCACAGCTCTTCTGTACGCGCTGGACCGTATTCGCTGATCCACCTTTCGACAAGCCATTCGGGGTGGGAGTATTTGAGAGCTATCCCCATTACAGGTTTTTCCGCCGGATCGGGCAAATCGAGCTGGCCCTTGTTTCTCGTCACATTCCGCAGAACCCCGTTCACAAGTTTGACAGTCCCGGCATGCCCGTACTGCTTGGCTAAATTGACAGATTCGTTGCAGGCCGCAGATTCCGGCACCTTATCCAGATATAAGATTTGGTAAACCCCGGTCCTTAAGATGGTTCTTATCCATGGGGGTAAACCGGCTAAAGGATTTTTAAGGAATTTCCCGAGCACCCAGTCGATCGTGTTGAGGGTCCTTAACGTCCCATAAACAAGTTCGGTTATAAACCCCCGGTCTATCTTCTCCGGCTGGTATTTTTCGAGAGCCCTGCCGAGGGCAATATTCGAAAAAGCCCCTTCTTCCAAAACGTTATATAATACCTCCAAAGCGATGCCCCGGGCATTTTTCTTTTTCATCTAATCGTCCCTTCGGCCAAAAATCCCGGATAATATTAACAATCGGAGGAGCTGCAGTAGGCCCATCAAGGCGGCGGCAACATAGGTTAAGGCGGCCGCATCGAGAACCTTCTTGGCCCCGACGGCCTCGGTTGATGAAACATATCCTCCCGCTTCGAGGGTAGCGAGTGCCCGGCGGCTGGCATTAAACTCCACCGGCAGGGTCACTAGTTGGAACAGCACTACCCCGGAAAAGAGAAATATACCGGCATAGATTAATGATTGAGTCCTGAAAAGAAAGCCGATCAAAAACAGGGGGAAGGCCAGTGTCGACCCGAACTGGGCCACCGGCACAAAAGAAGCCCGGATGTTTAGGGGCAGGTAGCCTTGGTTGTGCTGCATGGCATGGCCGGTTTCATGGGCGGCCACCCCGAGGGAAGCCAGCGAAGACCCCTTGAATACGTCAGGACTGAGCCTGAGGGCTTTTTTCCTGGGGTCATAGTGGTCTGACAGCCGGCCTTCTGTTTGTTCGATAGTGACATCATTAATCCCGGCGTCCTCCAGAAGTCTTTTGGCAACCTGAGCCCCTGTCAGGCCGGAAGTGGACCGTACCTGTACATATTTGGAAAAAGTGCCCCGAACCTTGTACTGGGCATACAATGCCACAATCAGGCCCGGAATTAGGATAAGGAATGTGGCATCAGTAAAAATAAAGGGAATTTGGGCAAATGTATTCATGGTATTACCTCCTATCGATAAATCTTAAAACTGCGGACCTCACATTTTCCAGTTCCACCCTGGTATCCTGGCAGGGCCCGTTAGGCCGGTCATTTAAAATCCCATATACGGGGAGGGGGTAACTGTCCAGGATGCCGCTCGTCAAATCTCTTTCACAGGCTATGGCGATGACAGTCTTCGGTCCGAATTCTTTGACGTATTTTCTGGCCAGGGTTCCTCCCGTAACCACTGCCACATTAACGGCAAACTCTTCCTTAAGTTTCAGAAAATCCGCCACCTGGCACTGCCCGCATTGTTTACAGTTATGGATGTCTTTCGTTATTTTATATGGGCAGCCGTTATACTGCAGGCAGTGGGGAGCTAAAACAAGCAGTTCACCGGGCCGGACCCGGATTTTTTTCATTATCACCAGTTGGTTGTTGACCTCAATAAAGGAATCTTTGATTTTATCTTCTTTTATCCCCAGCAGTTTACCTACCTGAAGGGTAAGCGGAAACAGCAGGTTGATAGCTATATTGGTTATGCTGTGAAAAAAGGGAAACGTCTTCCTCTTCCACAGTATCAGCACCAGGCCACCCACACCAAGAGCTGTCAGCAGCAGGATGGCCAGGGCCAGCATGCCGCCCAGGCCTAAAATAGTCCTCTGATAAGTATACATTCGATGTTCAGAGAGATACCATATTGCTGCTATAAATACAATCAGAACTGCCAGGCTGCCTGCCAGCAAGCCAACAAAAAGACGTTTTCCTGCTATCTCGGATGACAAATAGAGTCACATCCACTTCTTATAGCGATAATTACCGGGCGCTATCCCAGCACGGTCCCTTTACCTACCCGGTGGCCGCGCATGAAATCCTCCGCGCTCATCCGCCTGTTGCCCTGCAGCTGGACCTCTGTCAGGGCCAGACAGCCGTTTCCGGTAGAGACGGCAAACCCCGCCTCAGGTATCGGTCCCAGGATCTCTCCGGGCCGGTATGATGAAAGCTCCGGAATCGGCCCCGGAATTCTGTCAATCGTACAAGCTCTGGCCTCCCAGACCTTCAACACCTTGTCTCCGATTAAGGTATATGCGCCAGGCCAGGGGTTGAGCCCCCTGATAAGATTATATATCTCAACAGAGCTTTTAGCCCAGTTAATTTTCTCAATTTCTTTAGTCAGAAGCGGTGCGTAACTGGCTGCACCGTGTTCCTGAACGAGCCGTTGGGACTTATCAGCCGATATATCGTCTACCGCCTTTACCAGTAATTGTGCCCCCAACTCAGCAAGTTTATCATGTACTGTCCCTGTTGTATCTTCAGGTAAAATAGGTATTTTACCTGTTAAGATGATATCACCCGAGTCAAGACCCCTGTCCATCTGCATGATGGTAATCCCGGTCTCGCGTTCACCGTTGATAACCGCCCGGTGGATCGGCGCGGCGCCCCGGTATTTGGGCAGCAGGGAGGCATGGACATTGATACAGCCATGTTCCGGGAGTTCGAGAATCTCCCCTGACAGCAGCTGGCCGAAGGCTGCCACTGCAATTAACTGGGGAGACAGCTGTTTTAGGGAAGCGATAAACTCCGGAGTTTTGATTCTTTCCGGCTGTAAGACATTAAGCCCCGCTTCCAGGGCAGCGGCTTTAACAGGGGAAGCGGTTAATTTCTGACCCCGGCCTTTAGGCCGGTCAGGTTGGGTAACAACACCGGCAACCTCATGCCCCGCGTTTAATAGGGCTTTTAGGCCGGGTACGGCAAAATCGGGAGTCCCCATAAAGACAATGCGCATCCTGATAACCTCACTTAATCTTGGTAAGATTTTGGGCCTTATCGACAAAAAGTATCCCTTCAAGGTGGTCTAATTCATGCTGAAAACACCGGGCGAGCATTTCTTCGCCCTCATATTTAACTTCCCCGCCCTTCCTGTTTAAAGCCTTCACCGTAACCCTGGCAGCGCGCTGGACCTCACCCCTGAGCCCGGGAACACTCAAGCAGCCTTCAAAATCGGTATCGAGGCCCTCCTTACGGATAATTTCCGGATTAATCAGTTCAATCAGGCCTTCCCCGACATCGATAACTACAACTCTCTTGGCAACACCTACCTGGGGGGCTGCCAGACCCAGCCCCTGGGCATCATATAAGGTTTGAGCCATATTATCGAGCAGTTTAATGACATTCGGTGTTATTTCAGGAACAGGCCGGGCCTTTTCACGTAGCACCGGGTCACCTATTTTCACGATACGGTATATGGCCATCTATACTCCTCCTCAGTTAGTGAAGTTTTATCTACATCAAATTAAGCGGATCTACATCTGTACTGATCCCAAGGTTCACAAACATAGTGCTGTCCCGGGCCTTCTCAACCGCTTCCCTGACGAGGCGGCGGACAAGTTGGCCCGGTTTTCCTTTCATACAGATCTGCCACCTATGCTTGTTTCTCAACCTGCTCACCGGAGCGGGCGCCGGTCCGAGGAGCGCCTGACTTACGCCCAGGCTGTGTTCTGCTGCCGACTGGCGAAGTATTTCGGCCAGAATTTCGGCCCCTCTGATAACACTATTTTCCTCAGTCCCATAAATAACTATGCGAACGAGCGAACAGTAAGGCGGGTATTCGAGGGCTTCCCGCATTTTCATTTCTTCAAAATAGAATGCGCGGTAATCATGGTTCTGCGCATTTAGAATACTGTAATGTTCGGGATTGTATGTCTGCACGACCACCTCGCCCGGACTGTCCCCGCGGCCGGCCCGGCCCGCCACCTGGGTCAGAAGTTGAAAAGTCCTCTCACCTGACCTGAAATCAGGTAAATTGAGAGCTGTGTCGGCAGCAATGACGCCGACCATGGTCACCCCTGGAAAATCGAGACCTTTGGCTATCATCTGGGTCCCGACAAGGATATCTACCCGGCCTTCTTTGAACCTGTTGAGGATCTTTTCGTGAGACCCCTTTTTTGTCGTCGTATCTGTATCCATCCTGGCAACTCCGGCTCCGGGAAAGCGCTTGGCCGCCTCTTCCTCCACCTTCTGCGTGCCGACCCCAAAATGTCTGATGCTTTGACTGCCGCATTTCGGGCAGATGTCCGGGGCTTGACGCCGGAAATCACAATAGTGACACCTCAGAACATTATCACCGGCATGCAGAGTCAGGGTAATACTGCACTTGGGACATCTCATTACAAGTCCGCATTCCCGGCAGACTACAAAAGTGGAATATCCCCGGCGGTTTAAAAACAGGATAGCCTGTTCCCCGCGTTCCAGGACCCCCTGCGTCTGCTCCAGGAGCAGGCGGCTGAAGATGCCGCGGTGCCCGGCATGCATTTCTTCCCGCAGGTCTACTATATTGACCACCGGCAGTGACCGGCCGGAAACCCTGCAGTTCAGGTTCAACAGTGTATACCTCCCGGCAACAGCCCTCGAATAAGACTCCAGGGAGGGGGTGGCGCTGCCCAAAATCACTGCGCTTCCGCTTAACCTAGCCCGGGCAACAGCAACTTCCCGGGCATGGTACTTGGGGTTATCCTCCTGCTTGTATGATGTTTCATGTTCTTCATCTATGATAATCAGACCCGGATCGGCAAACGGGGCAAAAACCGCCGACCTGGCCCCAACTACAACCTTCACGCGGCCGGCTTTAATCTGCTGCCATTCATCATATCTCTCCCCTGTAGACAGGCGGCTGTGCAATACAGCCACCAGGCTGCCGAAACGCCCTTTGAAACGCTCTACCATCTGGGGGGTGAGGGAGATTTCCGGCACCAGGACAATCGCCTGCCTGCCTTTGGCCAGGCAGTGGGCTATCGCCTGCAGATAGACCTCGGTTTTACCGCTGCCGGTGACCCCATGGAGTAAAAACGTTTCGTGTTTTCCCCTGTCCAGGGCCCCCGTTATCTTCCTTAAGGCCTTCTTCTGCTCAGATGTCGGGTTTAACGGTTCCGTTTCCGGAAATGACCTCAGCGCGTATGGGTCTCTCCTGACAGCAGTCTGTCTTGTTACGAGCAGCCCCTTTTTGATCAGCTCTCTGACAGTGGATGGAGTAGTCCCGGAGAGTCTGGCCAGTTCGGCGCCGGTAAAAGCCCCGCCGGCCAAAACCGTTTTTAATACTGCGGCCTGTTTCGGCGCTTTGACTGACAGCGCAGCTATCAGGTCATTTAATTCCTCACCCCGGACATCCAAATCTATTGTTTGAATAAACCGCGGCCTAACTTTCCTAAACCCGGCGGGCATCATCGCGTGGATGGCATCAACCATAGAACACATATACCGGTCCACCATCCAGCGGGCCACGGTCAGCAGGTCATGATTTAACAACGGCTCTTCGTCAATAATGTCAGTGATTTCTTTTATTTCCCGGCCGGCTGTTTCCGGGGTATCACAAAAACCCAGAATGTACCCTTCAACTGTCCTGCGGCCGA
Organism: Firmicutes bacterium HGW-Firmicutes-8; assembly: GCA_002840165.1. Lineage (GTDB taxonomy): Bacteria > Bacillota > Thermincolia > Thermincolales > UBA2595 > GW-Firmicutes-8. Next base: position 4,301 of record PGZN01000034.1, on the reverse strand, counting down.
AAGGGACAATTACTCTCATCCCCTCTGTCACGCGCCCGAGCAGCTTTTGCGGGACCCTGTAATGAAAAACCTTATCTACTTTTTTGGCCTTAACATCGACAATTACTTCCGCATAGGGCTTGATCGCCATAACCCCTCCTGAGAAGTTCATTTAAACCTAATTGCCATAATATTATATTATATCAGAAATACGGGATATGATAAAGGGCTGGGATTGAAGGAACAAATGTAAACATATGCTCCTTCTTTTGATTATAAAGAAAAAAAACAGGCTGTTCGACAACAGCCTTGGTTAAGTAAGATTACTCATTAATTTTGAGCCTGAATATCTGTTTGCGGTCCAGCCAGCGCAGCATCTGGGCTGTCACCAGACCCCATATCACTCCGCCGATGTGGTTTGAAATCACAGTGCCAAAAGGCACCTCGGATAAGCGGGGTATCCTCAAAAGGGACGGCACTGTATAAATTGCAAACCCGGCAATCATAGCGAACAGCACTCCTTTGATCAAATACCACCGGGAGGTTACATGGGGAATAAAAAAAGCAAATCCAACTCCCAGCATACCGACCAAAAGCAGTTGAAGGATCTGGGCGTATGCAGCCTCCCACAGGGTTTGGGGCAGATGTCCAAACAGTATCATACCCGGCCAATCAAGATAGAGCAGCTTCGTAAATTGCAGGATGTAATGGACGAAGTAATCCCAGATATTCATGATCACCCCGCCAATTATTCCAGCGACAAAGCCTCTGAAAAACCTGTCCACAACTTAAACCTCCAGTCTGACTGCGGTGACTAATCCCAAATTATTTTCCTCTCTCTCTGTATAATTTGTTCAGAAGTCAAAAATTCATACAGGATATATTAATAAACAATTTCTCCGGCAACAAACTGCCGGGTCCTTGAATCCGCTGCACCGGTAAACATTTTCTCGGTTATCCCCTGTTCAATTAAATGACCCTCATATAAGAAAATACTTTCATCAGACAGGCGCCTGGCCTGAAAAAGATTATGTGTAACAATGATAATAGTCAGGCCCAAATCCCGGTTTACCCGGCGGATTAATTCCTCAATCAGGGCTACACTGTGGGGATCCATGCTAACGGTAGGTTCATCTAACATGATCACCCGGGGTCTCAATACTATTGCTCTGGCTAAGGCAACCCGCTGAGCCTCTCCTCCGGATAGGGTGCAGGCATGCCGCTGGGCTATTTCCTCCATGCCAACCCATCGAAGAGCTTCCATCGCTTTTTCCCTTGCCTGAGCCCGGCCTAATTTCCTCCATTTCAAACCATACATAACATTGGCTAATACTGTGGTCGAAAACATTACCGTTCTCTGTGTGACCAGTACCATTTGCCTTTGCTGTTCAAGCATTAAGCCCTTTTCAAACGATAGCAGTTGACCAAGAAAACTGATTTCTCCAGCACTAGGACGATCAAGCAGGTTAAGAATACGCAATAGGGTGCTCTTCCCGGACCCGTTGGGACCAAGGACAGTATATATTTTACCTTCTTTAATATTTAGGGATTTAATATTCAGAATTTCTTTGTCACCGTATCGTTTAACAACATTATTAATGGTAAATATTTCGGTTCCCATTGAAATTCTCCCTCCCCTTAGTAACAATCAGGCCATTAATTATAAACGAAATTCCCAGCAAAATAATACCTAAAGCTAGGGCCGTATCATTATTACCCTGTCTGGTTTGTAAAACAATTGCAGTAGTCATGACCCTGGTTTGGTGCAGGATATTTCCTCCAACCATCATTACTGCGCCAACTTCTGCAATGGCGCGGCCGAATCCGGTAATGACGCCTACCAGAATGGCTCCTCTGGCCTCTTTGATAATAATCCAGGACGCCTGGGCACGCGTAGCCCCAAGGGTTATAGCCGTCTCAGTAATATCTCTATCCTTGCTTGCAACAGCCGCCATAGTAAGTCCGGTGATAATCGGCGTAACCAGTAATACCTGAGCAACAACCATCGCCGCCGGGGTAAAAAGTAGTTGCTGCGAACCAAATGGGCCGCTTCGGGAAAGCAGCAAATAAACAATAAGTCCTGCAATAACAGGCGGCAGCCCCATTAAAGTATAAAGGAAGTTAGTCAGTAAACGTTTCCCAGGAAAATTTGTGAGTCCTAGAAAAGAGCCTACCGGGATGCCTAAAAGCATCCCGATGAATACTGCCAGCAGCGAGACTCGTAAGGAGAGAAATATTATCTCATATATTTCGTTGTTACCTGATACCAGCAGTTCAAAAACCTGCCGAATTCCCTGCATAATTTCTCCCACGAAAATCACCCTTCAATGAAAACGTATTATTTAACATCCGGGATAAACAACGGTTCACCATGCTCAGCCTTACCAAACTCCCTGATGATAGCCTGTCCTTCAGATGAAGTAACAAACTCGGAAAATTTCGCGGCTGCATCAAAGTGTATCTGAGGAAACTTGGTTTTGCTCACCGTAATTACACTATAAGGATTGGATAGAGCTTTGTCACCACGGACAATAACGATAAGCCCTGATTTATTTTTCATGGACAGATAAGTAGCCAGGTCAGTTAAAGTATATCCACCCATTTCGTTAGCCATTATAAGGGTTTCACCCATACCCTGACCGGATTGCACATACCATGTGCCTTCCGGAGTAATCTGTGCTTTGGCCCAAAGGCCTTTTTCTTTATTATGAGTACCGGAGTTATCCCCCCGGGAAATAAACGCCGACTTGGTATCAGCTATTTTCTTCAAGGCATCTACAGCGCTTGTTACTCCTTTTATTCCGGCCGGGTCTTTGGCCGGTCCTACGATTAAAAACTCATTGTGCATTACGCTTTTTCTGCTGTCACCGAAACCGCCCGCCATCAGTTCTTCCTCCGCCTTGGGAGAATGTACTAGTAAGACATCGGCATCGCCCTTTTTAGCCATTTCCATGGCAGCTCCGCTGCCCACTGCGACAACCTTGACTTTAACCGAATATTTTTTCTCAAAAGCAGGCGCCAGCGCTTCCAACAATCCGGAATCTTGAGTACTGGTCGTCGTGGCAAGAGTCACTTCGTTTTCCTGTTTCTGCGCCCTGCAGCCGGCAGCAACAGACATCATCATCAGAACAATTAACATTATAGCCCATAATTTAGTTTTTTTGAACATTTTAATCACCCTCCCGGTTATGTTTTGTTAAGCATAACGACTACAAAAAAAATTATTGCCTGAAATATTTTAAAAAACTCTTTTTAACGGCTTCTCCTGCTTCACACCTAAAATCTTCGTACTTCCTGATAAGCTGTTCCGCTTCCGGCGTGAGATGCGCTCCGCCTCCCGATTCACCCCCAATCTGTTTTATAAGCAGTTTGATTCCTAACCGGTTTTCCGCCTTTTTTATATTCCCCCAGGCTTGGCGGTAAGACATTTTCATCTCCCCGGCGGCTCCCCTGATAGACCCGTGCCGACGGACAAGGGTTAACAGGTTAAGGAGACCGTCTCCTAGTACCGGCTGACCGTCCTGTTCAAGCCAAACCTTAAACCGGTAGTCCATCATTTCCCCTCCACCTTTTTCCGTTTATATTTATACGACAAAAAACCCGAAATTCCTTTTTATACCTGAATAAAAAACATGATCGGTTCCGGCTTATAGTTTCTTAGGCCTTTGCCGCCTTTTTTAATTAGCCGCGGATGACGCGGATGCACGCGGATTTTAAAAGACGCGGATAAACCACAGAGTACACAGAGAGTCAGCAACAACACTTACTCCCTAGTTCAATTGAGTACCTCTGTAACGATAAGAAATTAAATATAAAAAGACATTAGCTAACTGGCCAAATCTTACCACCGGTTTTCTTACTTAACCTAGCGTAACTTCCGGTTTTGGAAATTAGCCGCGGATGACGCTGATTAACGCGGATAAATTATGGGATTCATATTTTACGCGGATAATTAATTAAATACAATACAATTTATTTTGATATTTTCTTTGTGCCTGGATAATGAAACCCGATCTAACTATAAGCTCCACTGTTGTTGGGTTAAAAAGTATACCTGTATAAACTGTAGCTGTTTTTTGTTTTATAATTATTTGTTCTTGTTTTTTATCCGCGGCTTTTTAAATCCGCGTTCATCCGCGTCATCCGCGGCTAATTTTTTATGGGTTGCCGATACCTCTCTGTACTACTACTTCGTGAAAGTTTGTTAAAAAAACTAAATTTTAAGAAATCCTATAGCTATGCTAGATTCATAAATCAAAAACAATTTTTACCACAAAGTCTAACAGGCACTGCTCAATGGTCTAAGAGCATAAGGTTCAATG
>PGZN01000033.1 GCA_002840165.1 Firmicutes bacterium HGW-Firmicutes-8 | reverse complement strand
TTGCTATAACTGATGCCTCTTCTTCCCATAAAAAGCTCCCCCTTGTGTAGTCCTGATTTTTTGTTATTTCAGGTGTCTACTCAAAGGGGAGCATATCATTTTGAGACAGCCCCTTTGGACTATTTACTCTTTTTATCTAATATAACCGGCCATTAAAACCAGGTAACGTAAAAATAAACTGCCAAAAAGGCTGAGGACAGAAGCAACTACAGGCAGCCTTTTTTCCTCGTTACGTAACTTCAAATGATAGTGGTTCATCAAATAGGGCAAAATGGCCCCTGCCAGCACAAAACCTATCCAGAAAAGAACCGCAAGACTACCTCCCAAAATCGCTTTTATGGCTTCCAAAGCCTGGCCTTTGAATAATAGTGTCACTATTAATACAAATACAGTCAGAAATTCCAGGCAAACAAAAACTGTCTCCGCCTTAACCAGTTTTTCCATGACCTCAAAGGATAATTGTTTAACACAATATAGAGCAATTATAAGCGAAGCAATTCCAGCCGTACCCGCGGAAGCCACAAAAAGAATTGGAATAAAAGGTGTTGTACCCCACAATGAAATTGAACTGACTGCCAGCAGAACACCGGTATAGATACTTACCAAGAAAGCAGGAAATATACCTATGTAGCCGATAATTTTTCTTAATTTTTCTTTTCCCTTAAGTAAATTTACTATAGGCAACCTGCTGCCAACACTTTCTTCCGCTAACCAGAAAGCCGGGTAGATCACTCCACAAATAATTATATAAATCACAAGAAGCCACACACCAATAGACATAACAGACCCTGTCTGAAGAACCAAATGCCAGGAAGGCTGGGACTGGATCATCAGGTGCCAAAACGATAGAGGGCGGCCAAGGTCTACCAACAGCATGAACAGACCAATGACAATGGGGACAAGGATAGTGTAAGAACCGATCCGGGCAAGATTTCTATATTTTCCTTTACTGAATAATTCGGCTAGAACTCCAATATAGAAAGCTGCAGAAGTCATGCCCCCCAGGAAGAGATAAAGAGCAACCGGAAATCCCCAAACTACTTCATACGTCATGTGATTTTGACCCTCCCTTCTGGTTTACTGCCGCCGTCTCCTGCCCGTTCCTGGAAAATCGACCTTAAGGGAGCCACAGCAAGAACCCCGGCGGTTAGGATACCAGTCGCCCATTTTAAGACCGAGTCGCCGTTAGCCAACTTGGGAGAACGCGGTAAACCAAGAGCTTCCGGCGCCTCCGGTAATACATACAGAACCTTAAGACCACCCAACTGGTCAATTCCATAAACCTGAGCATTTTGGTAACCCCGGTTTATAAGTTCATTAACCCTGTTGGTTGCTTTGGTAAGAAGGTCAGACCGGTTACCGAACTCGATTGCCCCTGCCGGACAGGCTTCGGCACAAGCAGGAATAAGTCCCTTCTCAAGCCTCCCCTTGCAGAATATGCACTTCCGGGCCGTTCCTGTTTCCTCCGAAAACCCGGGCACATTGAAAGGACATGCCACTACACAATTTTTGCAGCCAATGCAGACTTCCTGGTCAATTACCACCACGCCCCCCTCTGTTACTCGGGCAGCCCCTGTCGGGCAGATACCCGCGCAGCTGGGAGTGGTACAATGCATGCACTGCATTTTAACGTTCAAAACCCTGTTATCGGCGGCTTTTTTAAATTTTACAGTAGTCCACGTTTCTGCATCGGTTTCCAGAGAATACTTGTAAGGGTCAGGTAAACTGTTAGCCTTTTTACAAGCCGTTGCACAGCTTAGGCAACCGATGCATTTTGCCGTATCGTTAAGCATTGCTTTGTTCCGCCAGGGGGTTCTGCCCTCGGCGGCAAAGCCCGGTCGCAAGCCAAAAAAGCAGTTTGCTGCGGTACTGGCAAAAGCCAGTCCGCTAAATTTCAGAAAACATCTCCGTTTAATACCCACTTCCTTCACTCCCTTCCTCCGCAGGTAATAAGCTCATGGCTTCAATTTCGTCTTTGACTAAAGCTAAGATACCGGGAAGTTTTTCCAACATCTCAGGGGTTAATGACAAACCCCAGGTAATTTGAAATGGTTGAATACCGATAATAACAATTTGCGGGCACTTGCCCGTAAATCGGGCGATTTTTATGGTATCAAAGAGGTCAACCTGATGCAGGGATGTTTTATGCTCCCCTAACAGGCATTCAATTTCCGCGGGTTGAAACCTGAAAACCGCTCCCGGTTGGGCCCCGGCGTCTATGGCATCGATAATTAGCGCCTTGTTATGGTTCTGAATCAAATCAAGTAAGTCGATACCGGAAACCCCTCCGTTGTAAACCGTTACATTCGCCGGCAGCGGTTCCTTAATTAATTCCCGGACAACATGAACCCCTACTCCTTCATCTGTAAGCAGGTCATTGCCAACCCCCAGGACAAGAATCTTTATCTTTTTTTTTTGGCAATCATAATTTAAATAACCCTGAATTTCAAAATTTCATTGGTTTGGGGATGGATTAAATGAACGGCACAGGCAATACAGGGGTCAAAAGACCGCACTATCCGCACAATATTGATAGGGTTTTCAGGATCCGGCACGGGAGCCCCGATAAGCGCCTGTTCGACCGGTCCCCGCACTCCCCGGTCATCTTTTGGGGAACAATTCCAGGTGGTAGGGACAACACACTGGTAGTTCTTTGTCCTGCCCTGTTCAATCTCAATAAAGTGTCCAAGGGCGCCGCGGGCAGCTTCTACCAGACCCATACCTTTGCCGCTTTGCGGTACAGGTTTCTCGTTGCAGACAGGCTGACCGGGTTTTAGTTCCATAAGCCATTTTGGCATAGCATCGGCTACCAGTTTACACTCATACGCTCTGGCGGCATGACGGGCAACCACTGAAGGCCAGGCCCCGATTTTACTCACCAAACCCATAAAACCTGTTTCCTGGTTCACCAACTGCCGGGCCAACGGTCCCACTTCCATGGGTTTACCGTCATACCGGGGGGCTTTCAGCCAGGTGTAGGCGCCTTGTTTACCATACTCGGGTACCGTCTCACCCTCCCACGGGTGCCTGTCGGTAGTCTTGTCCGCGTACCAGGAATACCTAACGTGTTCGGCAATCTTGGCCGGGTCAAGGGGGTTCACTTGTGTTAGGTTTCCATTAAATATAGCGCCGGATTTAAGGAAACGTTTTTTATAGTCCCCCGATTTCCCCAGGTCAAACATTCCGTATGACAGGAAATTCCCGCATCCAAAACCCACTTTGGCATCATGGAGAGGTTTAAGCGGTCCGGTACCAAAGAGTAAGACATCCTTTAGATAAACGTTATTGATGAAATCAGTCAACTCCGCCAATCTGCTCTTAAAAGCGGCTATCCGGTCCGGTGTCGGCTGGATGGTTACGCCTCCCGGTACATATGTGACATGATGGGGCATTTTACCACCGAAAATCGCCAGCATCTCATGGGCTTTTTTCCTCAATTCCAGGGCCTGGATATAGTGATAAACCGCAGTAGTTACAATTTCGGGATCATTTACACAGTACTGGTCGGGCGCGTACCGGGGGGTAAAGGGGGCCGTATCGCCGGCTTTTACTAAAGCAACTACTTTTTCCTTAACTTTTAACAGGTCCGGATTCATGCCCCGGTAGTTGGCTACAGCCATAATATCCAGATAATCCAGCGCCGCCAGATGGTAAAAATGTAAAATATGAGATTGAATAAAGTTGGCCCCGGCTACCAGATTTCGGATTATTCTCCCATTATCCGGAACGTCTGCCTCAAAGGCCATATCGAGGTTCTGAATAGAAGCCAAGGCATGTTCTGCTGAGCAAACACCGCATATTCTCTGGGTAATAACAGCAGCGTCACGCGGGTCCTTATCCTGCAAAAGCACCTCAATTCCCCGCCACAATGTCCCTTGAGCCTTAGCGTCAACTACTTTGCCTCCGTCAACCTCAACTTCAATCCGTAAATGGCCTTCTATTCTGGTAACTGGGTCAATTACAACGGTTTGAGCCACTATTCGCCACCCTCTTTCTCTTTGGCTTTCTGGCCTAGGTAATAAGTGGCGCCTGCCGCTGCAACCGCACTCGCGGCAGCAGCGCCGAGAGTAATGCCATTATTGCCTTCGGCGGTTCTGTTTTCAATATCCTCTGCCTTCATTATTTTAGCAACTTCAGGCAGCGGTTCATATAGGGGAAACTTGGGGAAACTAGGTTCAACACACCCGGCGCAGGGAGCGCCGGCTGCAATACAAAAATTCGTCCCGCTGTTCCACAACCGGTGCGGACAGTCCGCTGATGTAACGAGCCCGCGGCAGCCCTTGGCGCCCATACACCCCTCTATAGCCGGAAGTTCTTCCCCAAATCTTTTAATAAATTGTCCCTGTTCGTATCCTCCCCGGCGGGGACAATTCTCGTGGATCAGTTTTTCGTAGAAAATTTTTGGCCGGCCATATTGATCAAGCTCAGGCGCTTTACCAAACAATAACAGATTAACAATCGTGCCTACCAGCCAGTCAGGATGGGGCGGGCATCCTGGGATATTAACCACTGTTCCGCCAATAACATCCTTTAAACTCTTGCACCCCGTCGGGTTGGTTCCGGCAGCGGGAATTCCTCCGAACGACGCGCAAGTCCCCATTGCAACCTTGTAGGCGGCGCCTGAAGCCACATGTTGAACCATGCTTAAAAAGGTCTTTCCACCCACCTGACAGTAAATTCCATTATCTTTCGTCGGAATAGCCCCTTCTACTACCATAATGTATTTACCCCTGAATTTATCAACAGCTTGCTCCAGGGCTCGCTCGGCTACCTCCCCGCTGGCTGCCATCAAAGTTTCGTGATACTGGATCGACAGAGTATCTAATACGAGTTCTGCTACATTGGGATAGTTGCTGTTAGCAAAAGATACGGTGCAACCCGTACATTCTGCCCCATGCAACCAGATCACCGGCTGTTTGCCTGAAGTGACTTTTTCCAAAGCTTTCGCGATTTGTGGCACATACATTTCTGAAAGACCTAGCAAAACAGCTATACTGGCGCAGTACTTCAGAAAATCCCGGCGGCCGAATTTCTTCTTAAAGGCTTTATCAAGACCAAACACTTTCGTTCCCTCCTTTTTTTTGATTTGTTCCGGTAAAATGCCAATCTATTGGTAAATTCCCCCATTAGTGCCATTCCTTATCTGTCAAAACTGTATATAATTACTATATAGATTTTTATTTCGATATATTTTGTTTAAAATCCTTTATTTTGTTAAAATTTTTTTTAAAATATTACAACTATTAAACATGTCACCGGTGGAATTTGAAAATCTAAGCAAAGCTGCGTAACTCAGCGTTTCCACGTGTCTGCGCAAGCGGGCGTGGGTCTTTACCTAAACACTATATTGCATATCACGACCGAAGCAATGAATCCCGTTATATCAGCTGACAAACCCGTGTAAATCGCGTACCTGTATCTCGTCATTATTAAGCCGATATCTCGTTCTCTGCCTCAAAATACGATTTCCGAGGCCTGGTTTTTTGATGCCTTTTTTAAAAATTCTGGCCGGTATTGCGTTAATCATTAATTTTCATACTACAGACCAATAAGCGAGCCAACCTCCTTTATTCTAGCCCAATAATTCTCCAACAATCGCGTTGTTTCCTGCTACGGCCCTTTTCCACCGGGCTTGTATGCAATATCTCGAATTTTGTCAACATTTTCAAGTAGATTTTTAATATGTCAACTTGTATAATCAAGCCAATTACCTTACAATGCTCCTGGTAATTCCAACTTTTGAAGCTTTCGCAGGTAATTTTACTAATGAATCTACCCGAAACTCATGGTACAATCGAACCAATGCAAGACAATATGCATTGAACTGGGCTTGGTCAGCAAACCCTAATTATGTTGATTATACTAACTACGGCGGTGACTGTACAAATTTTGTATCTCAGGTATTAAGGGCCGGTGGGATGGGCGATATCGGTTACCCGACCCCCGGTAATTATTCTTCGTGGTATTATAGAGGTGGTAACGTTCCTGACCGCTCATACTCGTGGACAAGTGCACACTGGTTTAGGTATCATTGGGCAAACGTAAATGGTTCTGGTTATAACAGGGCTTACCAGTATAAGGTGTATACTGTTAACTCTGCTTTATCAAATTGGCGTACAGTATGGGAGGATTTGTGGCCAGGAGATATAGTTCAGCATATAAATTATTCTAATGGACAAACTTATCATTCTCAGGTAATAACCGACTACTCTTCAAGTCCTACTTTAACGTTAAATTACGCACAGCACACCAGTAACTATTCAGGAGGAGACATTTGGGAATATCTGAAACATCTGCAGAACATAGGTTACGGGACTGATTATTTTGTTACTACTCAAATTAAGCTGGGATCTTAAGTTAATTTTAAAGGAGGGATATAAACGTGGTTAAAAATAATAAAAAGCTAATTGTTGTTGTTCTGGGAGTTGCTTTAACCATAGGTTTAATTAGTTATGCTTTTGCAGATAACTTAACTTTGTCAGATGTGAAAGTAATATACGAGAACCTTAACAAAGAATTTAATAAAGAAAAAGCTGACTTGGAAAATGCTCCGCTGCCAACTACAGAGACTGGAATACAAGAAAGAATTCAGAAAAGTGAACAATTGAAACAAAAGGGATTGCAGATTAACGACCTTGGACAAGATTTACCAAAACCACCTGTAGACCCTGTTAAAAAATTAGAGAATGACATTCTCATAGACAAAGATATATTAACTAATCGTAAGAATACGCTGGACCCTAACGTCCCTGAAGAAGCAAAGGAACTGAGAAATGTTTTGGATAAACTTCAAAGACTTGAAAAAATAGAAAAAGATTATAAAAACAATGTAAAAACACTAGAAGAGACACAAAACGCGTACGAAATAGAAAGTAAAATAAAAGTTAAATAAAAAATCAAGAATAACCGATATAAATCCGGTTAATTATGAAAAACCCAACAATCTAATCAAGTTGGGTTTGTTTTTTATTTATGGTTTATACATCTTCGATAGCATCACCGGTCCCCGGCGATTGTCACCTGAAAACTAAATTACATATCACCAACGAAGCGATGAATCCCGTGATATCCGCCGACAGGCCTGTATATATGGAATACCTGTACCTCATGACTCCCACTGAACCAAAATAAAGAGTTAATACAAAAAATGTTGTGTCAGTACTGCCCTGAAGGGTCGATGCCAGCCTGCCGATAAAGCTGTCCGGGCCGTAAGTCTTGATTAGTTCCGCTGTAATTCCCAGTGCTCCGCCGCCGGACAGGGGGCGCATGATACCCAGGGGGAGTATTTCGGCAGGGATGCCGAACTTTTCGGTGACCGGGGATACCAGTTTAACAAATAACTCCATCGCCCCTGAAGCCCTGAAAACACTGATTGCCACAAACATGGCCACTAGGAAGGGGATGGTCTTGATGGCTGTGGCAAATCCCTCTGTAGCCCCCTGGATGAACTTTTCATAAACATTAACCCTCCTGACAAAGGCCAGCAGGGTAATTGTAAACAGGATTACCGGGATGGCCCATTTGGCGGCCAGGGAAACCATCTCCAAAAACATCTTTTACCTCCATCTCCGGAAACTATAGACCCGCCTCATTACCCGGTCCAGCACTACCGCCACAAGCATGGCCCAGGCGGTGGCAAATATTGTCGTGCCAACTATCTCAGTCGGGTTCACTGACCCTGCTTTAATCCTGATCCCGATTATTGTTGCCGGAATAATCGTGATACAGGAGGTATTTAACGCCAGGAATGTACACATCGCATCACTGGCGGTTTTGGGGTCTGAGCGGTTAAGTTTCTGCAGTTCCTTCATCGCGATAAGACCCATTGGGGTGGCCGCATTACCGAGACCCAGGACATTGGCGCTAATATTCATGATGATGGCCCCCATAGCCGGGTGGTCTCTCGGCACACTGGGAAAAAGAAAAGCGGTCAAAGGTTTCATCAGCCTGGAAAGCAGCCGGATCATCCCGGCCTCTTCGGCTACCTTCATAATACCCAGCCAAAAAGCCATAATCGCAATTAATCCCAGGGCAAAATCAACCGCGGTCTGCGCTCCTGTTAAAGCCGCGGTCGTTACAGCATCAATGTTGCCATTGATGGCAGCGACTATTATGCCAATCAGGATCATACTTACCCAGATGATATTCACCATTTGTTATTCACCACTTAATTCCCCGTCCCCCCAGGTAGAAAACCCGCCTTTTCATAAATAACTATGAATCCGAGGACAAAAAAAGAACCCTCTCCACAGCTCACGATGAAAAGAGGTCTCGAACAAAAAGCGCCCGGATGGGCGCTTTTGCTGGCATATAAGATTCATACTGTCCCCGAAAGTGAAAAAAGTGGGTTTCCCCACTGTTAACATTCTGGTATTCGTCTGTCTCTCCTAAAAATAGTCTGCACCTGGGAGAGGATTTGGGGGGCCACATCGATTATCCTGTCCACAACTGCATTGCCGTCCACCGGCAGCAGCCTAATCTGCCCCTGTCCGACGACGAGGAATCCGACAGGTTGGACAGACACCCCTGCCCCGCTGCCGCCGCCAAATGGGAGGGCCGTGCTGTTCCCCTGCTGCGCTGCCTGGTTTTCGTTCTGCTGTCCGTTGGCAGCCTCAAACTCTCCGCCCCCGGCTGCGAAACCGCAGGCCACTTTCGATATCGGTATAATTACACTGCCGTCAGGTGTCTCTACTGGGTCACCCACTATTGTATTGACATCAACCATTTCCTTAATACTTTCCATTGCTGTTTTCATAAGCCCTTCAATCGGATGGTCGGCCATTATTTTTTCCTCCTCCTGGCAAATTTAGGACTGAGACGGGTTTTGACAATTTTTAGTCCGGCAATAATAATATGACCGATTCGCATATCAAATATGCAATGAAAGTCCAGTCTGAAACAGGCCGCGTTAAAACAGGGCCGCACTATGAACCTGGGATTCTCACCTGTAGTCCCGGCATAATTCTGAAACAACCCATAGAGAAAACCCTTCACACCCCATAACAGGCCGGCGGCTACACCCGTATCAGCAGGGTCCCCCAGTCCGATATCGGTCGTCCAGTGAAGGTAGTGAAACCTGATTTTTCTTAACAGTTTGAGCAGCGTTTTTTTATAGCGGTCCACCAACCCAAGTGCTTTGTTTATGTAGAGCGGCAGTTTTCTTAACCTGTCCAAAGTAAGCGGAATTTTCATAACCCGGCCTGTTTTTACAGACGCGCCGGAAACCGAACCTTCAGCCCCAGCCTTAACTTTCAGTACAGGTCTTAACAGGTATCGACCCACATCTACAGCTGGGACTTCAGTCTTAAACCGGAACAAACCTCTTACCATCGAGACCTGGAGTTTCAGGTAGTCATCCTCGCCCTTCCTGGTAAAGTGCACCTCAACGCGCAGCCTCAAAAACATAACCAGTATAAAGAGCAAAACAAAAGGTACCATATACAGACCAAAGCGCAGCACAAGAATCACCCTTCGGATATTATATCCAATTGGTCCACTTTTCCATGCCGGTTCGCAAATTCCTCCGGGTCTGGCAGTTCTGTCAGGTCCTGGAGGCCGAAATACTTCAGAAAACTTGGGGTTGTCCCGAATAGAATAGGCCTCCCAGGACCTTCTTTACGGCCAACCTCTTTGACGAGGTTTTTTTCGGCCAGAGTCCCCACAGCGCTGTCGATCCTTACACCCCTTATGGCTTCGACCTCAGCCCTCGTAACCGGCTGTTTATAGGCAATAATAGCCAGAGTCTCGAGGGCGGCTTTCGATAAGCCGTAAGAATTCTGGGGTTTGTATAGTTTTTCGATATATGGGGCAAATTCCGGCCGCGTATATATCTGGTACCCATTAGCGACAAACTGAATATTTATCCCATGCCGCTCATTATTGTACTCGGTGATTAATTCATCAACCAATATCTTAATTTCATCTTCCGGAAGTTCCAGAATCTGACCTATGGTCTTTAGACTCAACGGCTCCTTGGAGACAAACAACAGACATTCAATAATTGATTTCGTCTCTTTGGGAAACATCAGACCCATGATTTACACCCCTTTAAGCCCCGGCTGCTTCTTTTTCAATGCTGTAGATCATAATCTCCCCAAAAACCTTAGACTGATAGGCCTTCAACCTGCCCCTTCTGATTAGTTCGAGAAGGGCCAGAAAAGTAACGATAATCTCTACTCTTGATACCTTCGACCGGAATAAATCCTTAAAGGTTATCCCTTGTTTCTGGAAAAACAGCCGCCGCATAATCTCTTTCATTTTATCCCGAATTGTCACTTCATCTCTCGGTATCTCTCCGGTCAGCTCCTGTTCGGCGGCCCGGTCGAGCACTTCCTGGAGAGAATCCAACAGGTTGAAAAGGCTTATCCCCTCCAGGGGATTTTCCTCACTGAAAAGGTGCAGAAAAGCCTCTTCTTCATTTGGCCGGGTATAAACCGTGTTCATAAAAGTCTCTTTTTCCTGCAGGTATTCGGCCATCACTTTAAACTTTTTGTATTCGAGAAGCTTTTCCACCAGCTCATCCCGGGGATCATAATCTTCTTCCAGACCACTCTCATCATCAACTGCGGGAGGTTTGGGCAGCAGCATTCTGGCTTTGATAGATAACAGGTTAGCGGCCATCACCAGGAATTCGCTGGCTACATCCAAATCAAGCATCTGCATCGTCGAAATGTAATCAAGGTACTGTTCCGTGATTTTGGCAATCGGGATATCGTAGATGTCGACTTCGTTTTCCTCAATAAGGTGGAAAAGCAGGTCAAAAGGACCTTCAAACACCTCAAGTTTTATCTGGTAAGCCAACAGGTTTCACCTCTCACGGTTGGTTATAGCTCAAGTGCTCCAAGCATCCTAGACCATTTTCATGGTCGTCCTGACTTCAGCCATTACATCAGAGGCTACAGCCCGGGCTTTTTTGGCTCCTTCGGCCAGAAGCTCATCGATATACCCCGGATTCCGCTCCAGCTGAGCTCTCTTTTCCCTCATCGGCAGGAGGAAACCTTCCAGCTTTTCGGCCAGCGCTTTTTTACAGGCTACACAGCCGACACTCCCGGCCCTGCAGCTCTCCGCGATATTTCCCACATCACCTTTATTGTAGAGGGTATGGTAGGTATGCACTGTACAGACATCAGGGTGGCCGGGGTCAGTCTTATGAATCCTGGCCGGGTCGGTAATCATCGCCCTGACTTGGGTACTGACCTCGTCTGTAGCTGCCGCGATATTGATAAAATTCCCGTAGCTTTTACTCATCTTTCTACCGTCAACACCAGGTAAGAGGGACACCTTCCCAACAATGGATTTCGGTTCCGGGAACACCTTTGTCCCAAATAGGTGGTTAAACCGCCGGGCCACCTCGCGCGTCAATTCCAGGTGGGGCAGCTGGTCCTCCCCGACCGGCACCGCGGTGGCCTTATAAACCAGAATATCGGCGGCCTGCAGCAGCGGGTATCCCAGAAACCCGTACGTATTAATATCTTTGCCCTGCTCACCCAGCTGGATAAGCTGCTCCTTATAGGTAGGTACCCGTTCCAACCAGGACAGAGGGGTAATCATCGAAAATAGTAAATGCAGTTCGGCATGTTCTTTAATATCTGACTGCACAAAAATCACGCTTTGTTCCGGGTCAATTCCCACTGTCAGCCAGTCAATGACCATGTCTACAGTCTTTTCCCTGATTCCGGTGGGATCACTATATTCTGTGCTGAGAGCATGCCAGTCAGCAACCATAAAATAACAGTTGTATTCACTCTGCATCTTCACCCAGTTTTCCAGTACACTCATGTGCCCCATGTGGAGTTTACCGGTCGGCCTCATACCGCTCAAAATAGTACCCTTGCTCATCGCAATATCTCCTCCTATAGTGATCTTAAGACTAACCCTAATTCGAAATTAATTATTGAACCTGGAACTCAGTGTTTTCAAATACCCAGAGTTCCCAGTATTAATTTCTCAATCTGGTCAATAGCGGGAAATAATACACGGTTGATAGCCCCGGTGAAAACCAGGATCAGTAAAATTACAAAACCGTATTTCTCCAAATTATAAATGATGTGGCTGTATTTGGGTGGGAGTAAACCGGCCAGAATCTTCGACCCGTCCAGTGGCGGGACCGGGATAAAATTAAATACAGCCAGAATTACATTTATGTGAAATACATACCAGATGATTGCATCAACAATCTCCCCCTGGGAGCCTATGATTTTCAAGATAACAGCAGTAATGAAGGCAATGACCAAATTCGTCCCCGGCCCAGCCAGGGAAACCCAGAGCATCCCCTTTTGCCTGTTTCCCCTAAAATGCATAGGGTTAACAGGAACGGGTTTGGCCCAGCCAAAATGAAAAAATACGAGAAAAAATGCCCCTAAAGGGTCTAAATGCTTAATTGGGTTTAGGGTCAGCCGGCCCATGTTTTTAGCGGTCGGGTCACCCAGTTTGTATGCGGCAAAGGCATGGGCCGCCTCATGAAAGGTTAAGCCTATCAATAAAGCAGGCAGTACGAAAAGTACATCTATAATCGAAGGCATATTAGACTATTCGCCCCTTTCCTGAACCCCGATGTTCCTCAAATAATTCCTGACAAAATCCAGTTCTTCGTCCTTTGTGCAGACAGCCCCGTCTAACCTGGCATCTCTGGTGGCATCAAGGGCGTCCTTGAAATAAGGACCTGGAGGAAACCCGAGTTTCTTTATATCTTTCCCATTTATTAACAACTTATTGTGCTTTGACCGGGCCAGGTGGTTTTTTAACCGTTCCCGTACCACTTCAGCCGGGGCGCTGGCCATAATGAAGATATAACCTTCATTGGACAACTCTCTCAGCACTGAAGCAATCTCACTCATTTTCATCGGTTTGGCCTCTGACAGCTGTTTGGTCATTTCCGGACACAGGCATAACAGCTCGTGCAAAGCCCTCAGCTCTTCCTTCGTCAGCCTCAGCCTGTCATTGATATCAGAAATCCGGCAGCCTGTTTTTCTGACCAGCACAGCAAGATAAATCACCCATGAGTTGATTTTTTCCACATCAATATCTCTCATAAATTCGGCAGCTACCGGCAGATTTTTTAAAACCGTTATGGTTTCATCGTCTATGCCGGCTTCAGGTAGTATGTACGGCCAGATGCTCAGTTCTGCCATCCTGAGGATAGCTCCAATCGGGTAAGCTTCTCCAAGAATGTGTTTGAGTTCCTCTCTAACCCGGTCAGTTGACAGTTTGGCGAGCATTTTCCCTTTAATCGCATTATTGGCAAGAGATAGGGTCTGGTTTTCTATCCGGAAATTATACCTCTGTTCAAACCGGACTGCTCGCAGAATCCTGGTAGGATCCTCCACAAAACTTAGATTATACAGAACTCTGATAATTCCTTCTTCCAGGTCCCGTCTGCCGCCAAAATAATCGACCAGCCCCCCGAAACTCTTTTCACTGAGAGTGATGGCCATAGCGTTGATCGTGAAGTCCCGCCTGTAGAGGTCCTGTTTGAGAGAAGAGACCTCCACCTTGGGCAGGGCAGCCGGGTATTCGTAATACTCCGTCCTGGCGGTAGCCACATCGACGCGAAAGTTGTCAGGCAGTATAACCATTGCTGTCCCAAATTTCTCATGAATTCTGACCCGCCCACACACGAACTCCGCCAGGCAGCGGGCAAAAGAAAGGCCGTCCCCTTCGAC
The DNA here is from genome assembly GCA_002840165.1 of Firmicutes bacterium HGW-Firmicutes-8. Lineage (GTDB taxonomy): Bacteria > Bacillota > Thermincolia > Thermincolales > UBA2595 > GW-Firmicutes-8. The sequence goes on along the minus strand of PGZN01000033.1, from coordinate 14,550 downwards.
GACAAGGTCGATGTCGAGGTTTTCCACACCCAGAATCAGATCCCTGACAAAACCGCCGACCACAAATACGGTAAACCCTCCTCGGTCCGCCAGGTAGCTGATTTGGCCCAAAAGGTCCCTGATATTCATGGGCAGGTTTTTGACCATCAGTTCCGTAACATTTTCATATCCCCTGCCTGCTACGGGCTGAATGATATTATACACCTTCTCATATTTCTCCGGATAGTTCTCACCATGAAGGGTCCTTAATACATCTGTCCGGGATACAATCCCTACAATCCTGCCTCCGTCTATGACCGGCAGCCGGCCGATATTGTGGTCAATCATAAAATGCTGGATTTCCGCAAGGGTAGTATGTCTCGCAATAGTAATAACCTTCCGCGACATAAAGCCTTTCACCGGGGCATGGCCCAAACCGTGATGCTTGGCCTTATCTATATCCCTCCGGGAAATAATCCCGACCATCATTTCCCCATCTACCACAGGAAGCCCGGTATGACCGTAACGCAGGAGGATTTTACCCGCTTCTTGGACCGTCTTGTCCATCGACACAGTCTTGACAGGCGCCGACATGATGTGCTCGGCGACCAGTTCCGGTTGGACGTTTTCCCTGAGCAGGCTTTTCACCTCTTCTATTATTTCAGCGACCTTCCCGTGCTTGACAATTGCCGAGGCAGCTGTGGCATGGCCGCCGCCGTTGAATTTGGCTAACACTCTTAACACATCAAAAGAATCGACCTTACTCCTCGCCACGAGGTGGACCCGGTCATCCATAAGCACTACTGCTATTGCCACATCAACATTTATAACTTCAATCAGTTTATGTACGAGCAGGGCCAGCCCGCTTACGAATTCGTCAGTCTCCCCTTTGGTTATGAGTATTTTAACACCATTTATGTCAAATGTCTCAGATGATACGAGAAGTGTATTCAACAGGCTTTTCTGTTTATCTGACAAGGGCCGTTCAATATAGTCCGCTACGACCGATAGCTTAGCTCCCCTGGAGAGGAGGAAAGCCGCGGCTGTCGCATCTCTGGCGGTAGTCGTGGTAAAAGTGAGGGACCCGGTGTCCTCATAGATGCCTAAGGCAAATACAGTCGCTTCAAAGGAATTGATTTCTATCCCGCGTTCCTTAATCATCTCCACTACCAATGTTGTCGCGGCCCCAACCAGGGCGACCGTTTCAAACATGCCCCGGATATCATCAACTGCCTTGGGGTGATGGTCAAAAATATGCACTTCCAACCCGGGGTTATCCAGCACAGCCCGCACATCACCTATCCTGGAGGGGCTCTTGGTGTCAACCAAAATCAGCTTTTTGACCTCTTGCAGCGGAATATCCCTGACTAATTTAAAAGCGAACGCGTCTTTATGTAAGGCCATAAACTCCCTGACATTTCGATGAAGTTTACCGGGATAAACCAGTTCGGCATCGGGATAAATCTTTTTGGCTGCTATCATAGAAGCCAACCCGTCAAGGTCTGTGCTGCCGTGGGTGACAATAATCTCCATGCCGTTCCTCCTCGCGCTGTACCGGAATATTATATCATGATTTGGCCAAAATAAAAACAAACTTAAACCTCCGGCCCGGAGGTTTAAGTTATCATTTTACTCTTCAAATATCTTAATAAAATCCTCTGAACTAACTACTTTTATACCTGAGTCTGTTAATACACTGTCGTCATGCAGCCCGCTTTTAAAGTCGTCGGAAATCAGGTAATCAGCCTGACCTTTTACGGCACACTTCAAAAACATGTTGTCATTATCATCGTGCAGTTCTACAGATTTAGTGCCGACAGTGTTCACAGATGTGGAATGGTGAAAAAGTTCAGCGATATTCTGGAGCAGCAGTATCCTCTCATCCTCTTCATCAATGTGAAACCTGGCAAAATTTTTACTAATATACATCAGCTCACCAATGGTATCCTGGGCAAACAGCAAATGAAGTTTTTGGGCTTCAACCAATTCCATTATATCAGTACAAAATGTTTTGTTTTCGGAAAACCAGCCATACATGAATATGTTGGTATCAATAACTACCTTTAATTTATTTTTCATATCTCCTTAATCCAAGCGATTCTTTTATTTGTTCGTCAGTCAGCTTTTTCTTCCTGATCATTTCCTGGGCAATTCTTTTTATGTTGGCCATACATGCTAATTTTTGGGGTTCCTTCTCTTTCATTAATGTGTCCAATTTGACCCCTCCAGCTGAGGTAAATTTTCCCCTAACCCTTTTTCCCAGTTTCATTATATATCCTCCAGACAGCAAATTCAATATAATACCGGTACTCTCACTGTCTGAACAATAGTATACCCCTTTTTTCAAGGGGGTAAAACTTTGGCTCGCGTCCTTTTTCAACTAGCATCTAGCCAACACCCAACAACTGTAATTGTCAATTGTCAATTATCAATTGCACCTATTTCTTGCTTCCCACTATAGAGAGTGGTTTATTCTTTTTCATTCTCTCAGGCATAATATCATTACGGATGATATCATCAAGGGTTTCCCTCGTAACCACGATATCAGCCTGACCATCCCGGACAAAAACGACAGCCGGTTTGGCAATCCGGTTATAATTGCTTGACATCGAGAAATTGTACGCCCCCGTGCAGGATACAGCCAAAACATCGCCCTGTTCAACAAGCGGAACATGCAGATCCCAAATCAGCATATCCCCAGACTCACAGCATTTTCCCGCAATTGATACCTCTTCCATTTTGGGCATATCGGCTTTATTGGCCAAAACTGCTTCATATCTTGCCTGATACAAAGCCGGCCGGGGGTTGTCGGTCATGCCGCCGTCAACAGCAACATATTTCCTGACTCCGGGAATGTCTTTTGCCGAACCAACTGTATAAAGGGTGGTCCCGGCCGGACCGACTATTGAGCGGCCTGGCTCCACAAGTATTCTAGGCAATGGATAGTCTAGTTCCTCGGATTTGCGCTTAATTGTCTCCATGACAATAGTGGCATATGCCTTGATAGTGGCAGGTTTGTCACCGGAAACATAGTAAATCCCAAACCCTCCGCCCAAGTTAAGTTCTGCAAGTCTATGCCCAGTTTCCTCATACACCTTTTGCAGGAAATCCATCATAACTTCCGCGGCATGCTGGTAAGACTCCAGTTCAAATATCTGGGAACCGATGTGGCAGTGCAGGCCTATTAGGTTGATATTTGGGAGCTGCAGCGCTTTTCGAATCCCTTCCATGGCCTGGCCGTTGCTCATCACCAGGCCAAATTTGGAATCGATCTGGCCGGTCTGAATATACTCGTGGGTATGGGCCTCAATCCCCGGAGTAATCCTAATTAAGATATTGGCCTTCATCCTGTGCGCAGCACACAGCATATTTAGGCTTTCCATTTCCTGAATATTGTCAGACACAAACCTGCCAATTTTGGATTCCATGGCAAGTATCAACTCATCCTGGGTCTTGTTATTACCATGAAAATATATTTGTTCTACCGGAAAACCCGCCTTTAGCGCGGTATAAAGTTCACCACTCGATACAACATCAAGGCCCAAACCCTCTGACTCGATAACATGGCACATCGCCATCGGAAGAAAGGCCTTACTGGCATAAAGAACCTTTGTGTTTGAATATGTAGCTGTAAACGCCTCATAGTAACTGCGGCAGTTTTGCCTGATCAATTCCTCATCCATCACATAAAGGGGAGTTCCGAATTCTTCAACCAAATCAACTGTATCACATCCGCCAATAACCAAGTGCCCTTTTTCGTTTATCTCCATCGTCCCGTGCAATCTCATCTGTTGTTCCCTCCCGGTGTCATCCGCTTCTTTTTAAAAGACTAACATATATAGGATTGTTAGTCAATAAACCGAGCAATAAAAAAAAGACCTGCCCAATGGGCAAGCCCTACTGTTGAGTGCTATTTCTTCTGCTTGGTCAGTTCCAGGATAGCTGCAAAGCTGTCAGGGTCCTTATTTGGATGCCCGTTTTCCCGAAGATTTGGCACGGGTTTCCCCTCGTTTTTAGATTCAGTCTTGGAAGGGATCTGCAGCGGTTTGAAATTTGCCGAGCTTATCAATGATGATATTTGCATAAAACCCCTCCTAATCTTTAATATAATCGTATAATTTCGTTAGTTACTTTAGGGTTTTTATAATCTTTATATGAGACCTCGTTAAGAACTTCACCGCCGCTTTTTTAAACTATATTTGCCTAACCTGCTTTAGCCTCGCGATTCTCTGCTGCGGGGGTTATTTTCTTCTCCAAAATTATAGTTGTCCCCCCGGGATCGGTGGCCAGGATTATGCGGTCCAAATACTGGAGCATAATGGTAAACCCACAGCCTAGGGATTTTTTAGTTGAAAAGTTCTTCATCAATGTGGCTCTGGGCAGGTCCTTAAAATTAATCCCCGGCCCGTTATCCGATATTTCAACCCGGATTCCTTCAGGTATTATATTAACCCGGCAGGACCCGGCCTTGGCGTGTTTTAAAGTGTTAGTCAGGGCCTCGGAAACACAGACCAAAAATAGTAATACTTCCTTTTGAGACATGCCTGAGTCTGATAAAAACCCTCTAATGCCCTCTCTTACCCCTTCCATTTCCTGTGGTTCAGAGACATCTTTTTTTAGAACAGTCTTGCCAATTGCCATATATGTACGAATTTCTTCTTTTTCCACAATCAGCATTTTACCACCGGTAACAGCTTCAATGATCTCGTGGTATATCTTTTTTTCCTTCTTTTTCATTTCTTGTTCTTTCAATAGAATAGGGGTCACATCAAGGACTAATATTCCCCCGCTCTGGTAATCAAACGGTATACCATGGATGTCGAACATCTGGTTTTTCTCATTAATTATCAGTTCCCGGCAGTGGGTTCCTTTTTTGCGGCACTTTTCGGCAACCTTAATTAACTCCTTCATCGGCAGGGTTACATGCCCTGATTCTCCGGCAATTGGCTCAATATTATCTTTTTGGTATTTAAAGGTTTGGCCCACCTGTAGTGAATCCAAAATCCTGGCCTTATCCAGTTCCAATTTGAGCCGTTCCTGAACAATTTGTTTTACATTGTCCGGCAGACCATCGGAAATCTCTTCTAACAACTGGCCACATGTCATTGTCAGCGCCCTGTATTCTTCTTTGTTCAGCCGGCGGGAAGTATTATCTCCCCGCCGGACCTCAATAATGTCAAACCCGTAAATGCCGTCCCTGCCGCGGGCACCTATAAGCTGGGCCTTAACCTTTAAAATATCCTGTAGTTTTATAATATAGTAACTGCTTGTAACAATCTCGGTCTTAATCCCTAACCCAACCGGACTGACCATTAACAGTTCTCCTGTAAACTGCTTTCCGTCCGCCGTTTCTAAAAGAACTTTTCGGGGTTCCTCCAGTTTCCTCCGCAGGAACCCTCCGTCGATCAGGGCAAAACAGCTGTAACATGTAGTGGCATATTCTGATTGACATTTATCACATTTAGTCATAAATTCATCACTTTCCCCCTGAATTTTTCTCCCCTGCTGTACCTTAACCAGGGCAAAAGCTATCTGACCTTTTTTCATTTGAAATCTATTCACTCTGCAGGGAATTTAAAACCTCATAGACACCTATAACCTCAAATATTTCATTAATTCCATCAGGCACATTTACTATGTCAAACTGGATACCTTTGTTATTAGCTGCTCTGATAACTGACACCAAACTGCCCACCCCGGTTGAATCAATAAACGCCAACTGAGCCAAATCTACCACCAACTTCTTGGCATCGGCCAAATTGCTTACCATGAGTTCCTCACATTCCATGGCATTGGCCATATCAATTTTCCCCTGGAGGCTCATATACTTGGTATCGTCTACCTGCTTTACCTTCACATTAATCACATGGTCCCCCCCTTTTTTATTGTTATTGTTTGTTAATAGTTAAGCCTGTTCCGTCATTCCAACTGCACTGGACCCCATGCATTTGGTTATCTGTTTTAATGGTCTGGCGGCCCACTGTTATATACACATTGGGGTAAACCAGCCCGGCCCTTATTTTTCCGCTTTCATCAATCTCGACCTTGGTTGCCACGGAAGTGGCAGACCCCAATTCAGAAACGGCAATCTCTTTGACGGCCCGGATAAAACCGCCGCGGCAGATACCAGTTATCGTCACAGCCCGGCCGGCAAAAATATTCGTGTGATAACTACCGGGACCTGTTATAAATATTGAACCGGTGGCCTCAATAGACGCGTTTTGGGCGTATTTGACTGTTACGCTGGCCGTAGAACCTAAAGCCTCCTGACCTATCCTGATAATTTCGCCCTCAATTTTCTCGATTTCGGTCAGCTCGTCCAGGGACTTAATTTTTAGAGGCCCCAAGCCTGTTAGTTTTCCTGTCATTAATTCGATACATTCCTGAACACGTGGGTTTACCTGGTAATAGATGGTCTTAATGTAGTTATTTAAAGTTTCTATCATTTTGGGAATTTCTTTGAACTTCATATCAATCAACAGTTTAACCAGGTTTCCATCACCCTTGATATGTAAATCCTCTGTACAAAAAAGGGGGTTATCTTTCAAGTGTTTAATTGCGGCAAGAAGTTTTTGCAGGTTGTTTTGCAGTTGGATAAATACCGTTAAACTGCGGCTGAAAAAAGCGCCTTCTCCTCCGGCAGTCACCGTACCCCCCACCAGGTTCTGGCCGATTGATACATCACCTTCGGCCATGATATGACCCGAGTAAACATGTCCCTTCACCGTAACCCGGCCGCCAGCCCGGACAATCAACCCTTCAGTGACATTCCCGTGAATGATTACATCACCTTTGAACTCGATATGCCCGGTATGAATATCAACATTCCCGGAAATAGTTAGCTCAGACAAGATTTTAATAGTCTTGTTTGTTCCCACCAGAACCGGACGGCCCATGGCCGAAGCAACGGCCTTTTGTCCCTGGCTCATCAGAGTCACGCCGTCACCCACCGAGATCTCAATATCTTTGGGCTCTCCCACCTGCATTTCCTTTCCGGTAACTGTCGTCCCACTTTTACCGGTTACGGCCGGGCGTTTGACGGCAAGGACCGTACCCACTTCTGCAGCCTGAAATTTTCCCCTGTCCAGGTAATTTACGCGTTCATTTCCCGATACCTGTTTTTGGTTACGTTCCTCCATGTTAAAAAGATATTCAATACGTACATCCTGGGGGGGGACAGGCAGTTGGCCGCGGGCAATGACTACCTTTTGTCCGGTGGGTTCTTTCAGTTCACTTTCAACAGCAGGCATGTCCAGGCCATATTTTATCCCAAGAGAGTTTAACCTTTCGGTCACCTCTTCCACCGTAATCGGCGGCGGAGCAATTTCCTCAATTAATTTAACCGTTAAAACCAGGTGGTTGGCTTCGTTTTGGTCCTCCAGAAAGAACTTTTTGCCAAACTGCGCTTTTACTATGAGGAAAGCCTCCAATTCATCTTTGCTGAGGGAAATATCAAAGGAACTGCTTGGCTCCTCATCCACCAAACAAACCTCCCATACTGTTTCCTCAGTCAATAACACTGAGCCGTTTATCTCTTTGCCGTTGACCTTAATAATAACTCCTTTACCGGGAGTTATGCTTGGGTATTTACTAACTTCTGTCGGGTTCTTGACAACGATTTGGCCGTTTTTAACAGCTACTGTACCATCATTGTTTTCCCCTTGTGGTACTCCGATGGTATCAACATGAACCGGTATTTTCGGTATTCCGCCTTCTGATATAGAGGTTTGGTGTTTATCCACTTCATCATTTAAAACCTCATTAATAATATCTTCAATGTTTTTTCCGGACAATTTAACCCCCCCTTTATCCGGCCTACTCGGAGCCCGAAAGACCTGCTGCTAGACGCTTCTATTAAGAGCGTTTCGCTATTTATTGACATTTTCCTGCAATTTTCCCTATTTTATTGTTAAAATCTCAATACCCAGGAGGGTCAGGTCGTCCTTGGCCTCCTGGTCACCTATATGGTTTATAACTTCATTGACCACTGTTTCAGTCAATTTGGAAATACTCATATCGTTGTTCTGGAAAAGATAATCCAAAAAGCGTTCCTTTGAAAAACTCCTGCCCTTTATATCGTCAGCCTCAGTAATCCCGTCGGTATAAAGATATACCCTATCACCAGTCTGGAGTTCCACCACATAGTCTTGGTATTCTGTATCTTTTAAAAACCCTATTGCGGGATTTCCCTGGGTCAGTTCCCGGATACCTCCGTTTTCCGTGACTACTACGGGTGGGCAGTGCCCTGCTCTGGCAAAAGTCAGCCGGTGGTTTTGGGTGTTCAAAACACCGTAGAATAAGGTGAAAAAACTACTATCCTGATAATCGGTGGAAAAACGCTCGTTTAGAGATTTAAGTATCGCGGCCGGTGAAAACTGCCCGCCGGTTTTCACCAGTGAATCTCTCCGGGTATGTAAACCCAACTGCGGTGACGGTTTTAATAGATAGTTCAAAGTGACAGATTTCAGGGCAGCCTGGATTCCATGCCCCATTACATCCAAAATATAAAACCCGATATGATTCTCGTCTATCTGGAAAATATCCAGCATATCACCTGCCAGGAATATGCTCGGCCTGAATTCCCAGGCAAAGTTCAATCCCAATACTTCCGGGAGTTCTTTCGGCAGCAGTTCACGCTGAACTTCTGCAGCCAGTTCTAATTCTACCTGCATCCTCCGGTTTTTCTCCTGGATCAGTTCCTGGGCCAGCTTAAGTTCTGTCAAATCCTGCAGGGTCTCAATGGCGGCGGTCAATTCTCCTTTACTGTTGAAAATCGGCGCGGCATCAAAAAACATATACCGTTCCTTACCACCAATCTTGGGATACCATCCTTCACCATGTTTTCCCTCTGGAATAAAATCCGGGTCTGCATATATGCTGTATAACTGCGGTATATTTTCAAAATCACCGTTGATTACCAAGTCTGCCAGGCAGGGACGTTCGTGATCATAAAAACCCTGCCAGTGGTTTCTGGTACCTATCAGGCCGGAAGATTTAACCTTCGTGAGTTCCTCACAGGCGTGATTCCAAATCACCACATTGTGCTCTGAGTCAAGGACAAAAGTCGGCACCGCCAGATTCTGAATCAGGTTTTCGGAGAACCTCTTTTGTTCCTGCAGTTCTTCCTGGGCCCGTCGGCGCTCAGTAATGTCTTTAAAATTCACTACAATGCCGACCAGCTCACCGTCCGGCCGGCGGAACGGGGTAGCGGTGACAATATACAGAGTGTTCTCGCCTAATTCATTTTTTCTTTCTAAGTCACTTTCAATAAACTCCTCACCGGCCATAATCCGGTTCATCGAACACCTGTCAGTATGACACCATGAGGTGGGAAACAACTTATAGCATTTTTGGCCGACTGCAGCTGCCTTTTCTACACCTGCCATTCTCGAAAAGGCGTCATTAACCCGCAGCACATTAAACTTCCTGTCTACTACATACATAGGTTCCGGTGCGGTATTAAAAATCTGGTTTAATTCCACGTAAGCCAATTTGGTGGCTTCTTCAGCCTTCTTTCGGTTTGTAATATCTTCTACCACACCGATAAAATACTGCGGTTCACCAGAAATATTGCGTACCAGGGAAACCGCCATCCTGACCCAGATTGGGGATCCGTCTTTACGGACAAATTGCTCCTCCAAGGATGTTCTTTGAATTTCATCATTCAATAAACTGCTGAACCACTCAATATCGGACTGATTATCCTGAGAGATTATTTCCTCAATTTTCAGGTTAACAACCTCATTAATCGGGTAGCCTATTATATCACTAAATATCCGATTAGCCCATACCACCCGGCCTTCGGTCGTGACATGAACTATACCTACCGCCGCCTGCTCGAAAGTGATCCTATACTGTTCTTCACTTTCCCGCAAAGCCTCTTCAGACTGTTTCCACTCGGTAAAATCCTGGAGGGACTCTATCACAGCTATCAATTCACCGTTTTTACGGATAGCTGAGGTATCAAAAACCATATACCGTTTTCTCCCACCCACGTTGGAGAACCAATTTTCACCATGCAAATGGTCAGATGCTGGTTCGGGTTTTGCATATATGGTGTAATAACTCGGTAAGTCCTCGGTATTACCTTCAATAACAAAATCGGCTAGGCAGGGCCGTTCGCGGTCATAAAAGGCCTGCCAGTGTTTATTCGTGCCAACCATTATCTCCGCTTTTAGTCCTGTAAGTTCTTCACAGGCCTTGTTCCAAATAACAACATTATGCTGTGGGTCGAGAACAAATGTCGGTACTTTGGAGTCAAGGATAAGATTTTCGGAAAATTCTATTTGGTCCTTTAGTTGTTCATTATTCTGGCCCTTCTCCCGCAATGTGCCGACAACCCAGGAAATTCCCAAAAACATCGTAGCCCTTAGAATATCCTCCATTAAACTGCCGGGAAGATACAAATGAGTCGCCATCAGGGCGGCCCCAAGGAGCAGAGCTACCAAGATGCCCTTTCTCCCCCACCAAAAACCGGCCAATGCTATCGGGACATAAAAGAAATGGGTAAATACAATACGGATTCCCTTAATAACAACGAAGTAATAAATCATCCATAAACAAAACACAGTATATAAAGCTACTATTATAAATTTTATTAGTTCCGACTTAGATAACTGCTTTACATCTTTTTTCATCTGCACAGGCAACCTCCCATTAAGAACGGCTGTTACCGCTTAAGTTTATTTTTCGATACTTTTCTCCAAATACCTGCATTTTTTTAGCAAATAGTGACAATTGGTTTTTTAGGTAATGGCAGCGCTTAGGGGTGTCCCAAGTGTTAATTGGGACACCCCTAACCTTTTAATTTTACTTATATTTTTACTCGTACTTTTACTTCAATTTTTATTCTACTTCTTCCATCCATTCAAACTTGTCGGGTGCCTTTCCGTATTGGATGCCTGTTATCTGGTCATAGAGTTTTAATGAGGTTTCCCCAGCATCGCCGTTATTAACTGTAATGACCTTGCCGTCCCAGTTAAGCAGGTAAACAGGGGATATTACCGCTGCCGTCCCGGTGCCGAAGACCTCTTGCAGGGTCCCTTTATCATGGGCGGCATAAACCTCGGCGATGGTAAGCTGTTCCTCAACAACATCCATCCCCCAGTCCCTGGCCATATGAATGACAGATTCCCTCGTCATCCCGCCCAGGATACTGCCTTCTAAGGGAGGGGTGATGAGTCTGTTGTTGATTTTGAAAAAGATGTTCATTGTGCCGACTTCTTCGATATATTTCTTTTCCACCCCGTCCAGCCAGAGGACCTGGGTGTAACCATTGGCCCTGGCTTCTTCCGCAGCGAGCAGGCTGGCTGCGTAATTCCCGGGAGTCTTGGCCATGCCGACCCCGCCTTTGACAGCCCTTACATACTTGGACTCAACCCAGATCTTGACAGGAGCTAACCCCTCCGGGTAGTATGCCCCAACCGGGGATAGGATAATAAAAAACTTGTACGTATGTGACGGGCGCACGCCCAGATACGGGTCAGCAGCCATCACATAAGGTCTGATATATAATGAAGTCCCTTCACTGGAAGGCACCCAGTCTTTTTCGATGCTGACCAGTTTCTTCAGCCATTTGAGGACAAATTCAACATCAATGTGCGGGATGCATACACGTTCATTGGAACGGTTCATCCTCGACAGATAAGATTTAGGCCGGAATATTTTTACCTTTCCATCAACCGTCCGGTATGCCTTGATCCCTTCAAAAATAGCCTGTCCATAGTGCATGACCATCGTGGAAGGTTCAATCGGGAACGGCCCGTATGGTTCAATTCTGGCATTGTACCATCCTTTACCATCTTCGTAATCCATGATAAACATGTGGTCTGTAAAAAATTGCCCAAATCCTAGTTTGTCGTCCTGCGGTTTCTGCTTCGGAGTTCTGGTCAGGGTGATGTTCATCTCACTGCTCACTTTTCATCCTCCTCATTTTACGTGTTCTCCACATTTATCTAAAAAAGGAGGGCTTTTGCCCTCCTTTGGTTTAACCTGTTACAGGTAATTTCTTGAGTGATTCGTCAATCATTGAATCCGGATACTCGAAGTCTTCGAGTTTCCCGTTAATATAGGCGTCATATGATGGGAGATCAAGATAACCGTTACCGCTGAGGTTGAACAGGATTGTTTTGGCTTGTCCTGATTCTTTACATTTCACGGCTTCATCAATGGCTACCCGGATAGCGTGGGAGGACTCCGGCGCCGGAAGGATAGCCTCATTTTGGGCAAACAGAACAGCAGCTTCGAAACAAGCTACCTGCGTCCTCGACTCAGCTTCAATCAAGCCATCATGGAACAGCTGGCTGACGAGAGGCGAAGCGCCGTGGTAGCGAAGCCCGCCGGCGTGAATACCGGGCGGCATAAAATCATGTCCGAGGGTGTACATATTGAGGATTGGCACAATACCTGCCGTGTCGCCGTAATCATAGGCAAACTTGCCCTTCGTCAGGGTTGGGCAGGCAGCCGGTTCGACAGCAATGGCTCTGACTTTTGTACCCTTCGTAATCTTATCGCGAATAAATGGGAAGGATATGCCGGCAAAGTTGCTTCCCCCGCCGCAGCACCCAATGATAATATCAGGGTAATCCCCGGCCTTTTCCAATTGTGTTTTAGCTTCCAGGCCAATAACGGTCTGGTGAAGCATTACATGATTGAGCACACTGCCCAGGGCGTAATTCGTGTCATCTCTTTTGGCCGCATCTTCCACCGCTTCACTTATAGCCATTCCCAAGCTGCCGAGGGAATCCGGGTCCTGGGCCAGAATCTGGCGGCCCACTTCGGTTTGGTTGCTGGGGCTGGGCACAACCGAAGCCCCATATGTCTGCATAAAAATGCGCCGGTACGGTTTTTGGTGATAACTTACTTTGACCATGTAAACTATACATTCCAGGCCGAAAAACTTGCAGGCTATGGACAATGCGCTGCCCCACTGACCGGCCCCGGTCTCTGTGGAAAGACGCTTGATGCCGGCTTGTTTGTTATAATAGGCCTGAGGTACTGACGTATTTGGTTTATGGCTGCCGGCCGGGCTTACCCCTTCGTACTTGTAATAGATTTTAGCCGGGGTGTCCAGAGCCTTTTCCAACCTGTGGGCCCTGTATAACGGTGAAGGACGCCACAATTTATATATCTCCTGAACCTCTTCGGGTATCTCAATCCAGCGCTCAGTAGATACTTCTTGTTTGATTAACTCCATCGGGAATATCGCGCCCAGGTCCTGTGGGCCAACAGGTTGTTTTGTTGCCGGATGCAGTGGTGTTTTGGGCAGGTTGGGCATGTCCGCCATCACGTTATACCAGGCTGTTGGCATCTCCTTTTCGGTCAGTAAGATTTTAGTTTCACTCATCTCGTCTAATCTCTCCTCTCGAATATTTGTTATTTTTATTAAAAAGCAGTTATTTATTATTTTAGCTTAAAGCCCGACATTATGCAAGGTTTGCCATCTTTTTTCTTGCCGGGTTGGCAAGCTTGGCCCCGCTCCATTTGCCGCACTTGTCATTCCACCTGGCCAGGACTAGTTCCTGGGCCGTAATCTCTATCACTTCACAGAGGTTCGGGCAGTCACCGCACTCGAAACTGGCGGCTTTCAGCCTCTCTTCGGCGACTTTAAATCCCTTGAATTTTGTCACTCCTGTTTTCCGCACGGCATCTTTGGCCAAGGTGGCCGCCCCCACCGCACCTATTACTGAAAAATGGGGGGGGATAACGATCTCCAGGCCTAAGGCTTTCTCAAAGGCCCGCTTAATTCCAACATTGGCTGCTACGCCTCCCTGGAAAACAACCGGCCCCATGATATCCTTCCCTTTACCCACATTGTTTAAGTAGTTGCGTACGAGGGCTTCACACAGCCCGGCTAAAATGTCGGGCAGGTTGTGGCCCATCTGCTGTTTGTGAATCATGTCAGACTCGGCAAAAACCGAACACCGCCCCGCTATCCTTACAGGACTTGTTGACTTAAGGGAAATTGGCCCAAACTCTTCGATGGGAATATTCAGCCTGGCCGCCTGTTGGTCTAAGAACGACCCGGTCCCGGCGGCACAAACTGTGTTCATCGCAAAATCAGCTACGACCCCGTTTCTGAGGATAATTATTTTGGAGTCCTGTCCGCCAATTTCCAGGACGGTCTGGACTCCGGGAACAAGATTAGAGGCAGCTACCGCATGGGCTGTAATTTCATTTTTCACCGAATCAGCCCCCAGGATTACACTGGCCAGGTGCCGTCCGCTGCCGGTCGTTCCTATTGCGCCTATTTCCATATCGTTTGGGACCCTGTCCCTAATATACTCCAGCCCTTTCTGCACAGCTGCAATAGGCTGACCCTGGGTCCTGATATATAATGTATCAACAACCTCTTCCTGTTCGTTTAATAATACCAGGTTCGTACTGACCGAACCCACATCCACACCTAAATAACCAATCATTACACTACATCCTTTCTCTTTTCGGGTTTATTGATTCAATTCTTTAATATAACACAGAGGGCCTAGCGCAGCGAAGCTGCAATCAATTTTAAAAACAACCGCGGAGAGCGCGGAGATAGTGAGATTCACTGGAAATAAGAGGGCGCGGAGA
>PGZN01000032.1 GCA_002840165.1 Firmicutes bacterium HGW-Firmicutes-8 | reverse complement strand
ATTTGTTCCTTTGTTAATAGTCCCATGCTTTTGCCCCCTTAAGAATATTTTATATCCTATCCGGGTTTCTGGCAAAAGCACAAACTATTTTACACTACCGCTGGCTCGGTTTTTGCCCATACCCCACCTGGGTATATGTAGAAATGGCAATGGCACTATACCTTTATTTTCCCTATCCGGATCAGCCTGGTTTGGATTGCACCTCTTGTTCTTCCATGCTTCTCAGACAACTCCCTAACTGTGACTCCGGCATCAAAACCCCTGGCTAAGTCATCATCTTCTTCCTTTGACCACGGCTTTCCTGCGTTATTTGGTTTATCTTTGAGCTTCTTTTCCTTAATATCAGGATTTTCTAACCCCTTAATGGCTAGAAACAATGCTCTAACTGTTTCAGCTTCTTGAAAAGGACCATCACTTGGCAAGACTTCACCAGTATAGGGATCCACCCCATCAGCCAAGGCAGAAAGTATTTGAATGGCTCTTTTGGTATCCATAATTCTCCTCCCTAAACTTTATTGAACTTGTGATTAACTATAAATAAAGACTCCCTTATTCAGGAAGTCTTCGACAACTTACAACTTTTTCCTTCTACCATTCTTTTATCTTTTCTCCCCCAAAGGCGGCTGTCTTAAAGAGACGGCCTGCAAATGAGAAGTGGGATGTGAGATGTTAGAGGTGGGACAATCCTTATTTTCTTTTCCCCCCCAACGGCGGCTGTCTTAAAGAGACGACCTCGCTCAAGTTTGGCCAAAATATCAGGACGGGGTCGGCGTGTGCCGGAGAGCGCACCAGACCGGCTTGTTGACAAATGACCCCAAAGCAGAGGGGATGGCTGTCCGCATAAGACGTTCCTTTGTTTCCATTGATGCGCCACTTGCCGAAGAAACTGGCGGTGCCGCAGGGCGGAGCCACGGATAATGGATGTCGGTCGTCAGAAGTCAGAGGTCGGACAATCATTATATTTTCTTTTCTCCCCAAAGGCGGCTGTCTTAAAGAGGCGGCCTCGCTTAGGTGTTGCCAAAATATTAGGACGGGGCCGGTGTGTTCCGGAGGGCCAGGGGTTTCCCCATTTTGTCGGAACGGCGGGCGCCATAATTGCCTGGTATCAATCAGAGCCCGGGGTTCCGGTAATAAAATGGGGATTCTTACGTTGGCAGAAGGGGTTGGGTATTTTAACGGGTTTCCCTTGCGCTGCCGTCGTTAGCAATCTTGCTGTAACCTGCAGGTCGCAAGGCAAGGGGTCCCAGCATGTCTGAAGATGGCGAAGGCCGCCGGGAAGTTTCTGCTTTTGAAACGTGAGGCGGCCAGCTTATAAGGAATGCATTCTGAGCCATCAAGTTCTGGGACATTGCCTTGCGGCCTGCAGGTTACAGCTTAGATTGCTCGACGGCGAGCGGGAAACCCGTTAAAATACCCAGCCCCGACCTGCCTGCTTAGACATACCGCCCGCAGGAACGCGCCGGCCCCGTCCTCCCCCTAATTTGCCCAACAAAAAAGAGGCCGTCTCTTTTAGACAGCCTCCCGTCTTCACTCCATCCTATGAATCTCCTTCCGCAGCCTCTTCAATATCCTCTTCTCCAACCGCGATATGTACGACTGTGATATCCCCAGCATATCGGCCACCTCTTTTTGCGTCATTTCCACCGCCCCTTCCAGCAGCCCGAACCGCAGTTCCATGATGCGCCGTTCCCGGCTGTTAAGTTTCTGGAGAGCTATATTGAGCAGCTTCCTATCGACTTCCTCTTCGAGGCACTTATATATAATATCATTTTCGGTCCCCAGTACATCTGAAAGGAGAAGCTCGTTCCCGTCCCAGTCAATATTCAGCGGCTCATCAAAAGATACCTCGGATTTAGTCTTGTTGTTTCTTCTCAGATACATCAGGATTTCGTTTTCAATACAGCGGGAAGCATAGGTGGCCAGTTTGATTTTTTTGTTCGGGTCAAAGGTATTAACCGCTTTGATTAACCCGATAGTCCCAATCGATACCAGGTCCTCCACCCCAACCCCGGTATTTTCGAACTTCCGGGCGATATAAACAACAAGTCTCAGGTTCCGCTCAATTAGGACACTTTTTACAGTCTTGTCACCGTTTCCAAGCCTGGTGATAAGAAAGCTTTCCTCATCAGTAGACAAAGGAGGAGGCAGCGCCTCGCTGCTGCCAACATAGTGGACCTCAGACTTCAGCCCCAGTTTTAAGAGTAGATTTAATAACTTCAGCCTCACTATCCATTTATACCGCATGAACCTGTTCAACATGGCAAATCTCTCCTCTGTCAGGCTGTCATACTTTCCAATACTTCCGGGTGCAGGAGAGCCCTATAGCTCCCTTCAGGGCTCAGCTCCCGCCTGTATATCCCAACAATTACATTTGTTATGCAAACAAGGTTATTTCCATTGACAATCTCTATGCAGTCAGGCCTGAACCCGATTAACAAACCCTTTTCTTTCCCCAGGGAAGTAAAAGGGATTACCCGGAACCTTGTCGACCAGGGCGTTTCCGCCAGGGAATCGAGGATCAGCATTAGATCCGGCTCCGGGCCGTGTTCAAAAGCCGTCTGGACCTCTGCCGGGAACAGGCCTTTGATCGCATCATATTCCACGACAACTACGGGAATCTGGGTCAGCGGGTCCTGCAGCTGGTTGCCGGTATCAATCAGGGCTTCCATCTGCACCTCTGATTTACCAAACAGCACCTTCAGCGGGACTTTGAACAGGTTTTGCGTCAGCCGTTTTTGAAGCAGCTGTCCGGCAAACCTCGTGAAGAAGATATATACTAACACTGTGATGACCAGCCCGGGCAAAAAATATCCTGCCACCAGGCGGGAAAAGTTGTCAATATAAACATAAGATGGGCTTGATTTAATAAAATAGAGGACCCCGATGAAGAAACCTCCAAGGGAGAAGGACACGATGTAAAACACCGCCAGGGACGTCAGAAAACGTTTCAGGTTGAGGGGAGCAAAAGCGGCGCCAAACATCCCGACCGAGAAAAGTATTTTGGGCCAAAATCCGTGCAGGAAAGCTAAGGCCGGGAAGGCGGCGGCAAATGAATACAGCGCCCCGGTGAGCGCCCCGACCGTAATCCTTGGCCATCCGGCGTTGAGCCTGTTAATTCTGGCAGTCCCCCAGAGAATCAGCCCATTCATCAGAAAACTTACGGCCAAGGCAACATCCGGGTAAACGTAAACGACCTTACGGTACTCCATTTTCCCACCACCACGCTATGTAACAAATAGGCTTTTAGGTCTTGCCTTCAACAAATGCCAATTCTTATGTAATTCATAGTATCATTATATGATGGCCGGGCAGTTAGTATGCCAAGTACTGC
Source organism: Firmicutes bacterium HGW-Firmicutes-8 (assembly GCA_002840165.1). Classification (GTDB taxonomy): domain Bacteria; phylum Bacillota; class Thermincolia; order Thermincolales; family UBA2595; genus GW-Firmicutes-8. The sequence continues at coordinate 24,919 of PGZN01000032.1, read as the reverse complement.
AGCCCCCCTTTAGGCCATCTTATTCATTATACAACGGCCTTTCAGAAAAACATGTCAGGTATTGAAAGGGCAAAAAAAATTCTCTCGCCTTTTTTTTTACATCAAGGCAAAGAGAATACAAATTCCGCTTTTTTAAAACACGCCCCTTAGTTTACTGTACATTAGGTACAGGACGAAAACCAGAGTAAGGACGGCCCCTAAAAAAAAGGACCTCTTATATCCCCCGGAGGGCTTGAATAAATACCAGAACAGCCCTAGCGGGGTTTCCTCCTCCACTAACTGCTCTTCGTTCAATCTGGCCAGCTTTTCAGCACAGGCCGCACACTGATTAAGGTGGGTCTCCATTTCCATTTTGGTCGCTACAGGTAGTTTGTTATCAATATAGTCAAACATTATGTATCTGCACTCATTGCAATTCATTCGCTGTACCCCCTACAAGCAGAACAGACCGTCAAACAGCCCAGCCGTTTATGCTCCCCCCTCTGTCCGCCTATAAAATGACCCTCTATCATCATAGAGGGTCGGTATGTATCTATTTTCTGCGCAAGAACTCGGGTATATCAAGGTCATCGTAAGCGGCTATTTTCTTGATGTCAAAATCATCACTGATCTCTTTGCGGTAAAACCTCTGGTCGAATCCTGTAGCAATAACAGTCACTCTAACCTCATCCTGCATAGCCTCATCAATGACCGCCCCAAATATGATGTTCGCTTCCGGGTCGGCCGCCTGGGCGATGATTTCGGCTGCCTCGTTCACCTCAAAAAGTCCCAGGCTGGAGCCGCCTGTTATATTGAGGAGGACACCTTTGGCCCCCTCAATTGAGGTTTCCAGAAGCGGGCTTGAGATAGCGGCTCTGGCAGCTTCGGCAGCCCTGTTTTCCCCGCCGCCGATACCAATTCCCATCAATGCCGAACCGGTCTCAGTCATAATCGTTTTGACATCGGCAAAATCAAGGTTGATTAAGCCCGGGACTGCAATCAGGTCAGATATGCCCTGCACTCCCTGCCGGAGTACGTCATCCGCAATGCGGAAGGCCTCCACGATTGAAGTATGTTTATCGATGACCTGCAGCAGGCGGTCATTGGGTATAGTGATTAAGGTATCAACTTTGCTCTTAAGATTAGATATGCCGCTATCGGCCTGAGCATGCCTTTTTCTTCCTTCGAAAGTAAAAGGTTTTGTCACAACGCCTACAGTAAGCGCTCCCGCTTCCCTGGCCAACTCGGCTACAATCGGCGCCGCCCCGGTCCCTGTCCCACCGCCCATACCTGCGGTAACAAACACCATATCGGCTCCCCGCAGGGCATGAGCAAGTTCCTCCCGGTTTTCTTCGGCGGCTTTTTGACCGACCTCCGGGTTAGCCCCGGCGCCAAGTCCTTTGGTCAGCTTGGCCCCAATCTGAATCTTATTATCTGCCTGGGACAGATACAATGCCTGGGAATCTGTATTTACGGCAATAAACTCAACACCCTTGAGGCCTGCTGTAATCATCCTGTTAACAGCATTACTTCCCCCGCCGCCTACGCCGATAACTTTTATATTTGCAAACGGGTCCACATCAATTTCAAACTCGAGCATTAACTTTTTGACCTCCTTCTCAGGTGGATAAATCCCAAAACTTGGCCCCAGATGTTCACAACTTTAATTGGTAAAATTCCACACGGAAAGCAAATTCCCTGCTTTTAAATTTCAATTTTTTCTACTTTTTTAAAATATGGCGCCTGATAATAGCCAGGTTCTGAAATATCCTGACACCGAAGGCAAAAATCGCCGCGGTATACAGCGCCACGCCTAGTCTCTCACCGACGTAAGCCAATCCGGCAGCCAACAGAACATTGCTGAAAAACCCGGTAATAAATATCATGTCATCAAATTTCTTTTCCATTCCGGCCTTGATGCCGCCAAAGATGGAGTCCATCGCCGCCAACACGGCCACTGACATATACTGGGCCCATGTCTGGGGCAGAGATGGAGCCTGCAGACCGATGATGACACCTATTATTAAACCTAACAATGGCAGCCACATACTGTTCACCTACCCGGCTGCAAAAATAGTTGCTAGTTCCTAGTTTTCCAGCCTTTTATTAAATAAAGACTATTTCAGGGGTTTGGTATAGTTAAAAGTTACCGGGCCCGAATAGGCCGGAATCGCTACCTCATTTTTCTTTTGGACATCAGCCTGCAGACCCCAAAACTTAAGCTGTTCAAATATCCCGCCCTTTATTTCCAGACCGCTTTTCAGCGTATCCGGGTTCCCGGTGCCAACAATAACAATTGGCGGCACAATCTTGCGGGTGTTGACGAGAATCGTATTGCCGGCACACCTGATCTCCGAAGACGCCAGAAGCCTCTGGTCATTGATAGAAAGCGCTTCAGCCCCTCCGGCCCTGAGTTCGTTGATAACTTTGAGAAGGTCTTCCTCATGGAGAATGTATAAATTGGGGTCCTCACCGGGCCGCAGTTCCTTGGGGCTGTCATTGAGGGTCACCTGTACCCCCGGGCCCTTGACCCCGAGCAGACCGGCCTCCATCCTGACTTTATCGAGTTCATCTCTAATCGCCTGGTTGGCGCCCCCGGTTCCGGCGCCTGCCTTATCCAGCTTTTTTCGCAGGTCTTTAACCTGTTCTGATAAGGTATCCCTTTCTTCCTTGACTTCCTTTAATCTTGATGTCAGTTCCTGCGCCCTGGCCATCGGAGCATTCTGCTGGGTCAGCTTCGTTGAGCGGAACTGGACAACTACCATCATTCCCAGAAATAATAAGACTACTGCTACATAAATCTGCCTCTTATTCAAACCTGCATCCCTTGCCTTTCAACTGCTCATTATTATAACTACTGCTGCGGCTTATCCTGTTTCTTCGGTTCAATAAATTTTACGACCGGGCTGCCTCTGTAACTTATATCCATATACTGGATCCGGTTCTGATAGTTTTGATTTATCACTTCTTGGTACAGCTTTATTTTATCACCTATCCTCTTAGCATCTCCGAACCTGACCTCCGCCTTGTCTATTGTAAACATCCGAATATTATTTAAATCCGAAACATTGATTTCCGATACCGCCGCCCTGATGTTTTCCGGCATCGTCATCAAATAATCGAGGGCTGTTTTCAGTTTCCCGTCGGCTACCTTCTGGCCCGGCCCGGCCTGCCCCAGGTCGATCCCGGTGATGATTGGAAGGTTTATGTTACTAAGGTTATTCACCTTGGAAAGGTAGCACCCGTCCTCACTCATAACAATGAAGTTGCCATTTTGGGCTACCAGACCGATTGCTTTTCGTTCTGTTAAATTTATAATAATTGTGTCCGGAAGGTCTCTTATTATCTCCACCTGTCTGACCATAGGGTGCAGGACCGCTTTCTCCTCAGCCTGTTTTAAATTGGCCTTAAATATATTCAAACCCTGCTGCAGACCGGTTAAAGCCACAACCTCCGCCTTCGTAAACTGTTTATTTCCATTTACCTTTATCGCTTTGACGCGAAAGAACGATGACTGTAGAAAAACAAAAACCGCCAGGGAAAAGACAAAAATAAAAAAAAGGCTTTGTACTACATGCCACCGTCTCTTTTTAGGATGGGACTGTCTGGCCGCATAAAGACTTGGCACCGCCATCACCTCGTTATATATTATACCAAAAACCACGATAAAAATATATCAGTCTGCCGGAAAAATTTGTGCAGCCTATATCCCGCAGTCGGCGGCTGAAAAAACTTGTCCCCCCTAAAACCAAAAAAAGCAGCTCCCGCTGCCTCCATCATCAATTTTTCCCCTGTGAATCACTGGTCACTGGCCAGGATCCTCTGTCACTCACCACTAGCAGCTAGGAACTAGCAACTAGCAACTAAATCCCATTGACCCTCATGATCCGGGCCCCCAGGGCCACATATTTGCGTTCAAGATGTTCGTAGCCCCGGTCAATATGCCAGACGTTTTCTATCACCGTGGCGTCCTCGGCTATCAGACCCGCAAGTACCAGAGCGGCTCCGGCCCTTAGGTCGGTTGCTTCTACAAACGTCCCGCTTAATTTGGGTATTCCTTTAATTATGGCCGCCCGTCCCTCTATCTTAATGTCGGCTCCCATTCGTCTCAGTTCGTCAACATGTTTATAACGGTTCTCAAAGACTGTCTCTGAGATAACCCCCGTCCCCTCTGCCACAGTCATCAGGACCATCATCTGGGACTGCATATCTGTGGGGAAACCGGGATAGGGTAAGGTCTTAAGATCAACCGCCTTGGGTCTTGGCGGCCCCTGAACCCTTATCCTGTCATCACCGACCTCAACTTCCACCCCTGCTTCTCTCAGTTTTGCAGTTACCGCTTCCACGTGTTCCGGGATTACATTTTCGACAACCACATCCCCGCCGGTGATGGCAGCGGCTGCCATATGGGTACCTGCTTCGATGCGGTCCGGGATTACGGTGTGGGTTGTCGAGCCCAATCTGGTGGGGCCTTCAATCTTGATTAAATCAGTTCCCGCCCCCCTGATTTTGGCGCCCAGCCCGTTTAGGAAATTCTGCAGGTCAACAATCTCCGGTTCCTTCGCGCTGTTTCTGATAATCGTCTGTCCCTGAGCCTGGGTCGCCGCCATAATCAGGTTCTCGGTAGCCCCCACACTCGGAAAATCAAGGTGTATGGCGGCGCCCCGCAGCCCGTTTGTCTCAGCTATAACATACCCGTGTTTTTCCGTGATATTTGCCCCCAGGGAAATAAACCCTTTGAGATGCAGATCCATCGGCCTTGAACCGATGGCACACCCACCGGGGTAGGCCACCTTAACCTGCCCAAACCGTCCCAGCAAGGCGCCCATGACGAGGTTTGACGCCCTCATTTTCCGCATCAGGTCCTCAGCTATCTCCAGCGTCTGTACGCTGCTCCCATCTATCATGAGGGTGGTGCCCTCACAGCGGATTTTCGCCCCCAGGTATGTCAGCACTTCTTTCATTACCTGAACATCCAGGAGTCTCGACACCTCATGGATAGTGCTTATGCCTTCGGTAAGCAAACTGGCCGCCAGGATAGGCAGGATTGCGTTTTTGGCTCCCCCGACCCTGATTGACCCCTTCAGACGTTTGCCCCCGATAATAATGAACTTTTCCACACTTCCACCTCCAGATTCAGGTTATTCGCCCACAACCTGAACCTCCAGTTTAAGCTCAATATTAAATTTTTCAAAGACCTTTTGTTTAATCTGGGCGATTAATTGTAAGACATCTTCAGCCGTAGCCCGCCCAACATTCACTATGAAGTTGGCGTGCTTTTCGGAGACCAAAGCATCCCCCACCCGCATACCCTTGCCCCCCACCTGTTCAATGAGCCATCCGGCCCACTGGCCGGGGGGGTTAGCAAAGACGCTTCCCGCGCTGGGGTACTCGAGAGGCTGTGAACGCCTGCGTTTGATCAGGTTCGTTTCGTTCTTCGCCCTAATTTCCAGAGGGTCACCTGGGGTAAGAACAAAATCAGCCTGGAGAATAATCAGGTTCTTATCAATTCCGCTTTTCCTATACCGAAACCCTATATCTTCCTTCTTCAAAACGAGCATTTCCCCGGCAGGGGTTAAAACTGTCACCTCCCGGATAACTTCATCTATACCCTGTCCATGGGCGCCCGCATTCATAATCACAGCCCCGCCAATAGAGGCCGGGATTCCGGCAGCGAATTCCAGGCCGCTGAGTCCCGCTTCAGCCGCCTTTTTGGCCACGAGCGGCACAAGGGCGCCGGCTTCTGCAGTGATATTCGGGCCTGAAACTACAATTTTATTAAAACCCCGGGATATTTTAAGGACAATGCCCCTGATACCGTTGTCCTTAACGAGTAGATTGGAACCATTGCCCATAACAGTAAGTGGTATATGCCGCTCCCGGGCAAATTGAAGACACTGCCCGATGTCATCAGCCGATGCCGGTAAAACCATGATCTCGGCCGGACCGCCGATTCGCCACGAAGTATGCTTCTGCATACTCTCCATGCATAGGACACTGCCTTTCACGAGACGCCCAAGGTGATGCTCTACCTCCTGTAGATTCATACCCTACCTCGCTTTCAATCTCTCCACAAGATTCGTCCCGACCTTCCAGATGTTCCCTGCCCCAAGGGTCAGAATGATGTCCCCCGGTTCAGCTATTTCATAAAGGAAATCGGTGATTTCTTCCGCAGTCCTGAAATAATGGACAGGCCGCTTCTCCCGGTCTGTGATGGCATTAACTATTAAGTCCGCCGAAATGCCCTCAATGGGGGTTTCACCGGCAGCGTATATTTCGTTGATTACAATAACATCAGCATCGGAAAAAGCCTCGCCAAATTCCTTAAAGAGGAACTTGGTCCTTGTAAACCGGTGTGGCTGGAATACCCCGATGACCCGGTTTGCCTTTGTTTGTTGGGCCGCCCGTAATGTTGCTTTCACCTCCGTTGGGTGGTGGGCGTAATCATCAATGACAAAAATTCCGTTTACATCCCCTAAAATCTGAAACCTCCGATGGACTCCCCGGAAATTTTTCAGGGATTTGGCAATTGCCCCAAATTGAAGACCAAGTAAACGTCCGACGGCGATTGCCGCCATCGCGTTATTTATATTATGCAGCCCTGGAACATTAAGTTCCAGTTGACCGAGCTTATCCCCTTTGTAATATATATCTGCCAGGGTGCCGAGTCCCTCAGACCTGATATTCCTGGCCATGTAGTCCGCAGGATGGCCTATTCCGTACGTAATAACCCGTTCGGTTTGTTTTATCTCCATCTCCCTTACGTTAGCATCATCAACACAAATTATCACGTGTCCATCCGGAGGGACCTTGTCAATAAATTCCTGAAACGCGTCCTTGATGGCCTCCCGGCTCCCATAGTAATCCAAATGGTCATCCTCAATGTTTGTAATAACCTCAATCAATGGTGGTAACAGGAGAAACGACCCGTCACTTTCGTCCGCTTCCGCCACGAGGAATTCTCCCCGCCCAAGTTTGGCATTACCGCCAAGTTCGTTGATATCCCCACCTACAACCACGGTAGGATTAAGACCGTTTTTCTCCAAAACAAGCGCAATCATAGCGCTTGTAGTTGTCTTCCCGTGGGCGCCCGCCACAGCAATCCCTTTCTTTACCGCCATTAATTCGGCCAGCATTTCTCCTCTTTTGACTACCTTGATCCCCCGTTCTCTGGCTGCTATCAGCTCGGGGTTGTTTTCCTTGATAGCAGTAGAAATGACAACCATATCGGTATCATGTCCGATATTGGCCCTGTCGTGTCCAAAAAATATCTTGGCTCCCATGTTTTTCAACCTGGAAGTAGCCTCTCCCTGCATTAAATCCGAGCCGCTAACCTGATATCCCTGTTCCAACAAAATAGTGGCAATTCCACTCATTCCGGAACCGCCAATCCCAATAAAGTGAACATTTTGAGGTCCCTCTTCCAACAAAGCCAGCTCCTTCCCGATGCCTCCGCCTATCTCATAGTATGCAATCTTTATTTTGATTGTGCTTTATCCAGGAGAAGCCTGTCCGCCCAACTGCCGCGGAAGCGTGTCCTATGCCTGCCGCTGTAACTGCCTAAGGCTTACTTCCCGTTTAGTTCTTCGATTATTTCCAAAAGCCGTTTGGCGGCTTCAGGTTTGCCAAGTTGTTTTGCTCTGTCGGCCATCGCAGCCAACCCTGGCCTATTGTCTAACAAGCTCCTTACCGTTTTGGTCAGATTCTCTCCGGACAGGTCACGGTCAAGGATCATCACAGCCGCGCCGTTTTTCACGAGGGACTGGGCATTAAACTCCTGGTGATTGCCTGCCGCATACGGATATGGAATTAGGATTGACGGCAGTCCCCGGGCCGTGATCTCCGCTATTGTAGTCGCCCCAGCCCGGCAGATGACGAGGTCGCTTGCCGACAGTGCCTCAGCCATATTATAAAGGTATGGTTTGACGATAATGTTCCCACAATTAACCAGGTCTATTCCCCTGGCTGCCAGTTCCCGCAGAGTTTCATCATACCCCGCCTGTCCCGTGGTATAGACTATTTGGATGTCACTGAGGCCGCAGGCCCGGTCGATTACTTCAACCATAGCCTTATTGAGGGTGCTGGCCCCCTGGCTGCCCCCTGTGACTAAAACAGTGAACTTGTCCTTGTCGAGGCTGAGGCTGGAAATGCCGTCTTCCCGTCGGGCATCTAGAATTTCCGGCCTAATTGGCAGCCCGGTGACAACAATATCGGCCTTAGGGGTAAAGTACTCCTTTGATTCCGGAAAAGTAACGGCTGTCTTGTTCACAATTCTGGCCAGAACCCGGTTCGTAAACCCGGGGAAGACATTTTGCTCATGAATTAGGGTGGGAATTTTAAGAAAAGCGGCTACCATGACCACCGGGCCGCAGACATAGCCTCCGGTGCCGACAACAACTGTTGGTTTAAACTCCCGCAAAATTTTATAGGCCTCTAAGCTGCCCTTAGTGGTTTTGAACACGGCAGTCAAAGACCGAAGGGAAGCCCTTTTCCGCGGAAGGCCCTGCACAGTTACGGAACGGTAGGCAAACCCCTCCCGGGGAATAATCTCTGCCTCCATGCCCCTGGCAGTCCCGACAAAGAGTATTTCGGCTTCCGGATTTTGTGCCTTTATCCCTTTGGCGATGGCCAGGGCAGGATAGATGTGCCCACCCGTACCTCCACCGGTAACCAAAACCCGCATAGGTTTTCTCCTTTTCGACAGGATGATACATTAAAACCAACATAATTATATATTACAGCAAAAATTTGTCAAACACAAATTAGGTGCTAGTTTCTAGTTCCTAGTTGCTAGTTCCTAAGTACATAAAGTTCATGTCTCCTTAGGGATTACATTATCATTATTATTCCTCGGTCGTATTGAGCAGAGCAAAGCATAATTGTTTGGGTGCTTTTCACACTCTCACTGCTTCCTGAGAACTAGCAACTGGCAACTAGCAACTAGCAACTAGCACCTAGCACCTAGCACCTAGCACCTATCTAGACGATATATACCTAGATATATTAAGCAGTATGCCCACTCCGGTCAGGGTAAACACGAGGGAAGAACCGCCGAAGCTTATCAACGGCAGGGGTATCCCGGTAATCGGCAGTGAGCCTGTTACAACACCTATATTTACGATGGCCTGCAGGGCAATCATCGAGGTTACCCCTACAGCCAGTAAGCTGGCAAAGTGGTCCTGGGTGCTCATTGCTATTTTGAAACCCCGCCAGACAAAAATCAGGAACAGGATGATTACGAGGGCCCCCCCGAAAAACCCCAGTTCTTCTCCCAGGATGGCAAAAATAAAATCAGTATGCTGTTCAGGCAGGTAGTGCCACTTCTGGTGGCTCTGTCCCAATCCGGCCCCGAATAACCCACCTGACCCAAGGGCATACAGGGATTGAATGATGTGAAATCCCGACCCGCGGGGGTCTGCCCAGGGGTTGAGGAAAGCTAGAAAACGGGTCATCCGGTAAGGCTCAAGGATGATGGCCAGGCCAACAGCCGCCAGTCCCGTCAAACCCAGGTAGAACAAGTGTTTACCCCTCGCCCCGGCAGCAAATAGCATTATATATACTGTTCCGGCTAGAGAAACAGCTGTGCCGAGGTCCGGTTGGAGCAAAATGAGCCCACAGGCCAGGGCCAGGATTATGAGAAAAGGCAGCATGCCTCTTTTAAAATAACGCAGCCGGTCCCTGTACTTCGCCAAACCATAGGCCATAAAAAGGACGAGGGACAGTTTAATCACTTCTGAAGGCTGGAGGGTTAAGGGTCCGACCCCCAGCCAACGCTGGGCTCCTTTGACGGTCCGGCCAATCCCGGGCAGCAAAACAATTACAAGCAGAGCGAAAGCAAAAATCAAAAAAGGGACAGCCATTTTTTTGTATTTCCAGTAATCTATTTTCATTACAGAAATCATCGCAAACAATCCGATTAGAGCCCAAATCGCCTGTTTCTTCAGGTAATAAAAGGTGTCGTCCAGTTTCTCGTAGGCCGTGACCTGACTGGCGCTGTAAACCATAATGATCCCAATACTTAGAAGCAGCACACAGGCCGCCAATAACAGGACATCCGGAGTCTTCTTCCGAGGATACAAAAAGAACTACCTCCTTAGGCGCTTGACAACCTCAGGCTAGTTACAACTTCCTTAAAACGTTCCCCTCTCTCCTCGAAGTTTTTAAACATATCCCAACTGGCACAGGCCGGTGAGAGCAGCACTATTTCACCCGGCCGGGCTTCTGCGGCCGCTGTTTTTACCGCTTCGTCGAAAGACCCGGCTTCGTGGATTTCCCTAAAACCGGTCTTTTCTACGGCAGCCCTGATCTCATCCCTGCACTCACCCAGAATCACCAAACTGCGAGCCTTTTCCTTAACTCTTTGGGCAAATTCGGTGAAATCGCTTCCCTTGTTGCGGCCTCCGGCCAGGAGAACTATCGGTTCGTTATATGCTTCGAGGGCTTTTATCGAGGCATCAGGGTTCGTACCTTTGGAGTCGTTTATATATTTGACTCCATTAATCTCGGCTACTAACTCAAGCCTGTGGGCGACACCCCGAAATTCCCGCAGCTCTTCCCCGATAAGGCCGGGCGGCACCCCCACGACATAGGCGGCGGCGGTGGCTGCCAGGGCATTTTCCAGGTTGTGGGCACCCTTAATGTAAATTTCCTTCACATGGCAAACTACATCTGTTTTACCGTCAAGCTTGACGGTAATTTGCCCGTCCTCGACAAATATTCCTTCTTCTAACTTATGCTTTTGGCTGAAAAATATAACTCTCCCAGGCGCTTTTGTCCCCAGTGCGGCTACCCCCCGGTCGTCATAATTGAGAATAGTAAAATCGCCGGCATCCTGGTTTTCATAAATTCTGGCCTTGGCCGCGGTATAGTTTTCCATCGTCCCATGCCTGTCTAAGTGGTCAGGTGTAAAATTGAGGATCACGCTTACCTTTGGTTTAAATTTTTCTATGCACTCCAGCTGAAAACTTGACACTTCAGCCACAATAACATCCCGGGGACCGTATTTTTCAACTTCCAGAGCCAGCGGAAGGCCTATATTTCCCCCCACACAAACCCTTTTCCCGGCGCGTTTAAAAATCTCGCCGATCAGGGTTGTCGTTGTAGTCTTCCCATTTGTCCCGGTAATCGCTACAATTGGTGATTCGGCAAACCTGTACGCCAGCTCGAGCTCACTAAATACCGGGATGCCGAGGTCAAAGGCCCGCTCAATCGGCGGGATATGCAGGGGCGCCCCCGGGCTGACAACAAGAAAATCAAAATCCCCGGAATTATATTCGGGATATTTTCCGGCGATAATCTCCACCGAGCCGGGCGGGACCTCCCGCAGAAACTCTGCCAGTTCCTCCTGCCTCTTTTGGTCAGTAAGCACCACCCGGGTCCCTTTTTCCACCAGGAACCTGGCCACTGCCACCCCGCTGCGGGCAATCCCGACCACCAGCACTTTTTTATTTTTCACTTCCAGCCTGTTTCTTTTTTTGTCACTCATAAGTAGTCTCCCACTCCCTAGCTGCGGCTTCTATTTAAATACTAACCACTGATAACAAATCGTAACCAAATTTTCAGCCAGGATTCTCTTTTAACACAAAATCAATTTTTAAAACCAAAAAGCCGGCCGCGGATGTCGCGGATAACGCGGATATCTAAAAGTCAGAATCTAAAAGCCGCGGATAAAAATATAATAAAATGATTCTAGGCCGGACTCTCTTAACCTAAATAAAAAAATCAAAACTGTGCTAGAAAACCTTTAGTTTGTAGTATCTCTTAGTAACACCTACTCCCTTCTTCAATTTGGTAACTCTGTACCTTGAGAAATTATTAAATATAAAAAATATATACAACTGGGATATTCTTACTCGCGGCTTTCTTACTTACAATGATGTTAACCTCTGGCAACTAATCTATATTATCCAAGTTACTTCGCGGCTGTTTAAAAACGCGGAGTTCGCGGAGATAACTGAGCACGCGGAGGAGAAAGAATCCTTATACTTAAGTTTTTCATTTTATAAAATTTGACACTTAATAAACTTAATAAATTCATTTTTTTCTCCGCGCTCTCCGCATCCTCTGCGGTCTCCGCGGTTTTTTCTGCTAAAGTAGAACTATGTTGAGTAGAAAAGAATATATATATGACCTCTACCTGTTTTTTGGTTTTTTTAAATTTTTATTTTAACTAGGGAGAACGCTTCACTACAGGTTGCAGCTTTCTCTATGTATCCGGATTATCCTGTTATCCTGTCTGTTTTATTTGTTACCAAAAGATAAAATGAAATCGGACAGGATAACAGGATTAACAAGAAATATAGTTCGGGAAAGTTTGCAGAGAAAACTAAATTTTATATAACCACGGATATCACTGATAAACACGGATTATAGTGTGATGAACACTGATATCGAGGCAATGTTTTTAGAGTAATTAATAATATAACTAAAATAAGAAAAACAGATACAGGTCTAACGAATTACTTTTCTACCCAACGGAATAGTCAGCCTATAGCTTCGCTGCAAGCTGCATTTTTATGTGATTTGAAAAGTATATTTTAATGACCTGTGCCAATCTTTTGGTTTTCATATGGTATTAGTTGCTCTGAATTCCCGGCATCATATCTGTGTTCATCAATCCGAGTCATCAGTGTTTATCCGTGGTTGTTTTTTTGGTTTTTAAATATTGATTGCAGCTTTGCTGCGCTAGGTCCTCTGTGTTTTCTTTTTACACTATTTACTGGGGCAGCTGATACCTGACATTTAGCCACTAGCCGCTAAAGCGCATACCCCACAATCCGAGCAGCGCGCCGACTATAGATACCAGCCAGAACACCCGCACGACCTTTTGCTCCGACCAGCCTAACAATTCAAAATGATGGTGTAATGGACTCATCCGGAAAACCCTTTTCCCTGTCAGCTTAAACGAGATGACTTGGATGATTACCGACATGGCCTCAACCACATATATAATCCCCAAAAAAGGCAAAAACAGTTCTGTCCTTGTTAATACAGCCAAGGCAGCCAGGGCGCCCCCGAGGGCCAGGGATCCGGTGTCTCCCATAAATATCTTGGCCGGATATACGTTATGTATCAAAAAACCCAAACACCCACCGGCTAATGCCGCAGCAAATACTGCCCCCCCGCTGACAGGTTTGCCTGTCATCATGGTAATCAACACAAATGCCCCCGAGGAAACCGCCATTGAACCGGCAGCCAGTCCGTCCAGTCCATCGGTAAGATTAACTGCATTTGTGATGAATACTATGGTCAGGACGGAAAATATCAGGTACAGGACCGGGCCGAGGGCGAGTTTATAACTGGTAAAGGGGACAATCAGGTCTGTACCCCTGCCAAGTACAAATACCGCGATCAGGGAAACCAGGATGGCTGCTCCAAACTGCCCGGCCAGCTTTTCCCGGGCCCGCAGCCCTAATGGGCGTTTGATAATAACCTTGATGTAATCATCAATAAACCCGATGATACCAAATGCTAAGGTTGTCCCCAGGAGTAATAAAACATGACCGTCAAGAGTCCCAAAAATAAGGGTTCCGGCTACCGCTCCAGTCAAGAACAAAAGGCCGCCCATCGTCGGTGTCCCGGCTTTCTGAAGATGCCGCTCAGGGCCGTCTGTTCTGATATACTGGCCAAATTTCAAGTTGTACAGGACAGGTATCAGAAGCGGACCCATCAAAAATGCAGTTAAAAAGGCTGCTGCAAAGCCATACAATACCCCGCTCAATCAATTCTCCCCCTAATATGTTTCTCTGTCTATGCCAAGCTTTTTATTCCTAAACCTATAACAAGTCTTCTACGATCTCTTCCATTTTCATGCCCCGTGACCCCTTCACAAGTACGACATCACCGGCCTGAATTATGCGGGCCAGGAATTTCCTTACATCTGCATTAGTGTCAAAACTGATTATTTCTGCCGGAGGGCTTTGCGCCATAGCAGCCCCCAGAACAATTTCCGCAGCAAGGTTCCCCACTACAATAAGCACATCAGTCCCGACCGCGGCAGCTGCAGCCCCTACTTCCCGGTGGCCCTCAGCGGCCCGTCGGCCCAGCTCATACATGTCCCCGAGAATAGCCACTTTTCTGCGGCCCTTACCGATGTCTGCCAAAATCTGCAGGGCGGCTTTAACTGAAGCAGGATTGGCATTGTATGTATCATTTATTACCGTGGCCTTTTCTCCCTCCACTATTTCCAGCCGCATGGAGGTAAGCCTGGTATTCTCGAGGCCTTCTTTTATCTCAGCCGGGGTCAATCCGGCTTCCAGCCCTACCCCTACTGCAGCCAGGGCATTCAGCATATTATGCCGACCGGGGACAGGCAGATTAACCTCAATTTTTCCAGCCGGGGTGTCAGCTGTAAAACTCAACCTTTTCCCATCTTTAGTAGTGATATCGACAGCTTTTATTGGGACATCGCCCCCGGCGCCATAAAAGATAACCCTGCCCCGGCACCTGGCGGCCTGCTGTCTGACGAGAGGGTCATCACCGTTTAAGATAGCAAAACCCTTTTCCGCAATTTGGTCGAGGATTTCACCTTTAGCTTTGGCGATGTTGGCTACCGAGCCCAGCCTCTCCAGGTGGGTCTCCCCAATATTAGTGATGACAGCCCCATCAGGCCGGGCAATCCCAGCCAGCAGGCTGATTTCCCCCAAACCGCGCATGCCCATCTCCAGGACAGCCGCGCCATATGTATCGTCAAGCTTTAGCAGGGTAAGAGGAAGCCCTATTTCGTTATTATAATTACCTTCTGTTTTCAGGGCTGGCCATTTCCGGGCCAACACGGAAGCAATCATATCCTTCGTCGTAGTCTTACCGTTGCTCCCCGTAACCCCTATGACAGGCCCGCGAAAGTGCTGCCGGTTAAACCGGGCCAAGTTCTGCAGAGCCTCCAAGGTATCCCTGACTAAAATAACCGGCCCCGGCCATAAACCGGTGTCCACCCGGCGGTTTACAATTACCCCGCCGGCCTTCCCGGCCACAGCCCGGTCAATAAAATCATGGGCATCAAACCGGTCTCCGACCAAAGCTATAAAAAGGTCCCCCGGGCAAATCTGCCTGGTATCTGTAGATACGCTGGCAAATACGGTTCCCGGATCCCCCTGGACTATTTCACCTGATATGGCCTCAGCTATTTGCGCCGCAGTAAATGCATGCATAGGATTCACCTCAATTAACAGTTGCTAGTTGCTAGTTCCTAGTGGCTAGTCGAAAAGAGCATTGTCAGTGACTTGACGTTAGCTGTTTATGGGAAGTGAAAGTATTACCTAGATACTAGCAACTAACAACTAGCAACTAGCAACTACTAAGACGCTGCTTCAATATCTCTGCGGCCACTTCCCGGTCATCAAAGTGCAGTACCTTATCCATCACTAATTGATATGTTTCATGGCCTTTCCCGGCAATCAGCACAACATCCCCGGATTGGGCCATGTTTACAGCATAAGCGATAGCTTCCCGACGGTCAGGGATAACTGTATATTTGGACGTATCCCCGGCTTTTCTGGCCCCGGTCTCAATCTGGGATAGAATAAACATGGGGTCTTCTGTCCGGGGGTTATCAGAAGTCAGGACTGAAAAATCGCTCAATCTGGCTGATAATTCTCCCATCACCGGCCGCTTGGAGCGGTCCCTGTCGCCCCCGCAGCCAAACACCGTGATAACCCGACCGGCGGCAAACCCCCGGGCCGAGGTGATTATGTTCTCTAACCCGTCAGGGGTATGGGCATAATCGACCAGTACGGAAAATTCCTGTCCTTCATCGACCTTTTCCAGGCGGCCTGGTATCCCTTTCACAAATTCGAGGGCCTTTTTGATTGAGTCAAGCTCGATTCCCTCAACAAATCCTACCGCCATGGCGGCCATGGCGTTGTAAACATTAAACAAGCCTGTCAGGCGCAGGCCCAGGTATATGTCACCTTTAGGAGTGGACACATCAAAGGCCACCCCATTAGCCCGCAGGTTAATGCTGCCGGCCTTTAGATCACAGTCTTTGTCCACTCCGTAGGTAAGCACTTGGCCTGTTACGGCCTCAGTAATTTCCCCGGCTTTGGGGTCATCGATATTCACAATCCCATATTTCTTTTTTTGTTTACCGGAATACCGTTCCAGGTTAGCGAATAGTTTTTTCTTCGCGGCCAGGTAA
The DNA here is from genome assembly GCA_002840165.1 of Firmicutes bacterium HGW-Firmicutes-8. GTDB lineage: Bacteria > Bacillota > Thermincolia > Thermincolales > UBA2595 > GW-Firmicutes-8. The sequence goes on along the minus strand of PGZN01000032.1, from coordinate 8,805 downwards.
TTGTCCATTGTTTTGTGGAAGTCCAGATGGTCGAGCGTGATATTTGTAAATACAGCTGTGTCAAATTCCACACCGGCTACCCGGTCGAGTTCCAGGGCATGTGATGAGACTTCCATCACAACATGGGTTACACCCTCATCCACCATCTCTTTTAAAAGGAGCTGCAGGTCAAGGGACTCCGGGGTAGTGTTCGTCACCGGTAAAATCCGGTCACCTATTTTATTCATGATTGTCCCAATAAGTCCAACCTTATAGCCGACTTCTTTGAAAATCTCCTCAATGAGGTAAGTTGTAGTCGTCTTACCGTTTGTCCCAGTAACTCCAACCATCGTCAGCTTCCGGGATGGGAAACCGGCCAAAGCAGCCCCCATTAAAGCCAGGGCTTTCCGGCTGTCCCCGGTAAGAACGAGGGGTACCCCCTCAGGGACCTCAACAGGCTTCTGGGCCACCACTGCAGCCGCCCCCCGGCTCAAAGCTGCGGAAACATAGTTATGCCCGTCTGTAATGAAACCCTCCACACAGACAAATACATAACCCGGCCGAACCTTCCGGGAGTCGTAGCTTATCCCCGGAACCTCTATTTCAAGGTCTCCCCGCGTTTCAACAATATCTATCTGTCCAATTAACTCAGCCAGTGTTTTCATTAATACCTCCAAAGTCAGCCTATAATAGTATATCAATATTTCCGACTTTTGTTTACAATTATTATTGGCAGCAAACAGCCACTTTATCCAATATTATGTAATGTAAAACGAAGTGGGGCAGACCCTCTGCCTGAGGAATACCGGTAACACCGGGCAGATGGTCGGCCCCCCTTATGCTTACTGTCATGGAGACGGTTCAGGAACAGGCGGTGAAAAGATAACTGTAATCGTCGAACCGGACTTCACCTTAATTCCCGGCGCCGTTTTTTGTTGGACAGCCATCCCGGTGCCTTCCGGATTTAATTGTAAGCCGAGCCGACCCAACAACTGTCCGGCTTCACGCATCGTCATTCCGGTCAAATCAGGCATCGTAACCTCCTGCCCGCTGGGGACACCCCGGCCCTGCGTCCCAAGATAAATGATAACCCGCGTCCCGGCGGGGAATTTGGCTCCCCCTTTAGGCTGCTGGTTGACGACCCATGAGCCTTCACCCTCAAATTTCGTTTCCAGACCCGCCTCTGCCATTATCCTTTGGGCATCTTCAAGAGAAGTATTGACTACATCAGGTACGAGGACTTCAGCTTTTTCCGTCCTGTTTTTGATTTCATCGGCATTTAACTGGGGGGTAACATTCAGGTAACGCAGGACGTCTTTGGCAAGGTTTTTGAATATGGGGGCTGCTATTAAACCACCAAAATATGTCCCGCCCTGCGGTTCGTCAATAAGGACGAGAATGGCCACCTGCGGGTCGTCGGCCGGCGCGAAACCGGCAAAAGAGGTAACATATCGCCCCTGTATGTAACCACCCTTCCCCGCCTTTTGGGCAGTCCCGGTTTTACCGGCAATCCGGTATCCTTCGAGATAGGCATTATTTCCGGTTCCGTTGCTGACAACCTTTTCCAGGATCCCGGCCAGCTGCCTAGCCGTTGATTTGGAAATAACCTTCCTGACAGGCTCGGGTGTGTCTTCTTTAACAATACTTCCTTTATAATCTTTAATCGTCTTCACGATCTTGGGCTTCATCAGCACACCGTCATTGGCCACAGCGGAGATGGCAGTTATCAGTTGGACAGGGGTTACGGAAATCGACTGGCCTATCGATATCGTAGCTAGGTTGATAGGGGTGACTTCCTTCTCCGGAATCACAATACCCAGCGCTTCCCCGGTCAGGCTGAGCCCGGTTTTCTGCCCAAAACCGAAAGCGCGGATGTATTTATAAAATCTTTCCTTCGCTAAGTCAAGTCCTATCTTGACAAAAACAGGGTTGCAGGAATTCTCCACCGCCTCCACAAAGGATTGGGCGCCATGAGCCCGGGGGTATCTCCAGCATTTAATTTTGTGACCTCCGACAAGCGCAAAACCGGGGTCATAGAACCGGCTTTCGGGTGTCACTACACCCTCTTCAAGAGCGGCTGCAGTTGTTACAATCTTAAATGTCGAGCCAGGTTCGTAGTTTAACTGAGTAGCCAGGTTGCGCCTGTTTTCGGCGGGGGACTCGTTATACTGGGCCGGGTCATAATCCGGCCTGCTGCCCATCGCCAAAATTTCACCGTTCTTCGGATCCATTACAATAATAACGGCTGACTTGGGCTTATATTGAGCCACAATATTGTCAAGTTCCCGTTCACTGAAATACTGGATAGCCTCATCTATCGTAAGCCAGACACTATTTCCGGGGACAGGAGGTTCGTGTTCATGTAACGCTTGCGGTATTTCCCGGCCGGTCGCGTCTTTTTCGGTAATTATCCGCCCTGGTATTCCCGCCAGTTCACGGTTCAGCTTCAGTTCCAGGCCATCTAAGCCAATGTTATCCATGCCCACAAAACCGAGGACATGAGATGCCAGCCTGCGCTTTGGATAGGTACGCTGCTTTTCCTCCACGACATCAATGCCAGCGAGGTCAAGCTGCTTTATCTCCTTTATTTTTTCCGGGTCAACCTTGCGCTGTATGTACTCGAAATTGCTCGGCTTAGAAATTTTCTTTAAAACAGCCTCATACGGCATACCAAGGATGCGGGCCAATTCCCGGGCTGTCTTCTGGGGGGCGCCTTTTTTGACTTCAGGCGGAAAGGCACAAACAGAATCGGAGCTGATGCTAACCACCAGCTCTACTCCATTTCTGTCATATATGGTGCCCCTCGGGGCCGGTACCGGGATATCATCCATCCGGTTCGCTTCAGCCTTTATCCGGAGTTCCTCGCCCCGGACAAACTGTATCCAAGCTAGTCTTCCAATGAGCAGGACCAGAATCATCCCAACAAAAAGAAAAAGCCGGGTAACACGTTTTCTGATTACTACATTGGTGATGCTCACTTGAAGTCAACCCCTCTGTTTTACCTATCTGGTTGCTTCAACTCCATCCGGTCTTGCCCCCGGTCAGCCGTTGATGATATCTGCCAGAGCCTGAACGAGGGAATTCCTTTTTTGTTTGACGGTGGGCTGCCCGCCCGGGCCGTCAGTAGAAGCAACCCCCACACTGTTTTTAGAGCTGGCTTTTGAATATTCGACAGGGACAAACTGAACTCCTTCCGCCAGTTCGGGTTTTTGCATCCCAAGCTTCGTTGTCGCAATGCGTTCAATATTACCTAATGATTTAAGTTCATCTATCTTGTTCTCCAGGGATTGGTTTTCTATTTCCAGGGTCTTCACCTGTTTTCTCAGAGCCAGAATATCATACCCTGCCGAAGCAATCTGCACATGCCTGGAAGTCACCAATAAAGCTAAACCGAAAGCAACCAGTACGACAACACAATAAACCAGTATGGTCTTTGCCTTGATTTTATGTACTGTTTTAACTTGAGATTCCCTCCGTATGGGTTTCGGTGAAGGGTCCAGATAATTAAAGCGCTCTCTGGCTACTAACAAGATTATTCATCCTCCCTGTTGTTTAGAACCGGGCTCTTTCGGGCTGCTCTAAGTTTTGCGCTCCGGGCCCTGGGGTTGTTCTCTATTTCTTGAGCTCCCGGCAGTACCGGTTTTGAAGTAATAATGTCAATCTGTTTTTGTTTATTACACCTGCAAACCGGCAGTTCCGGCGGACAGATACAATCCTTCGCAAGATCCCGGAAAACCTCTTTTGTAATCCGGTCTTCCAGAGAATGAAATGATATCACACAAACCCGGCCGCCGGGTTTGAGGATATCTACGGTATCTCTCAGAGTCTGAGCAAACCTGTTAAGTTCGTCATTAACCGCAATCCGCAGGGCCTGAAATGTCCGTTTGGCAGGATGCGGGCCTTCCCGCCTGGCCCCGGCCGGAACCGCCTTTTTAATTATCCCGACAAGTTCTCCGGTCGTACCGATACGCTTGTTCTGCCGGTTTTCGACTATAAAGCGAGCGATTCGCTTAGCCCATCGCTCTTCTCCGTATTCCTTAATAATTCTGGCCAGTTCCAGTTCTTCCAGTTCATTGACCAGATTTTCAGCCGTCACCTTGTCCTGCGGGTTCATCCTCATATCGAGCGGGGCGTCCTGCATGTAACTAAATCCCCTGTCGCCCTCGTCCAACTGGTGGGAAGAAACGCCGAGGTCAAAGAAGACCCCGTCTGCCTCTCCAACTTCATTTTCTTGCACAATGTCTTTTAAGCGGTAAAAATTGCTGTGAACAAAAGTTATCCTGTCCTTGTACATTGCAAGACGATTCTGTGCAGCTTGTAACGCGTTGGGGTCCTGATCGATTCCGATGACCCGGCCACCAGGTTGGATCTTCTTGATGATCTCTGATGTATGCCCGCCTCCACCCAGTGTACAGTCTATATAGGTTCCACCCTGCTGCAGATTCAGGTGCGTAATAACTTCGTTTAACATTACAGGGATATGGTGGAAATCCATCCCGCCTTCACCTTCTAATCTCTTCTATATCCCCAGGTCAAAATCAACTATCTTTTCGGCGATTTCTTCATAAGTGGCTTCAGCTTTGCTGCTGTATTTCTCCCACTCACCACTGCTCCAGATTTCAACCCGGTTGGAAACCCCCAGCACAACTACGTCTTTCTCGAGCTTCGCATATTCCCGTAAATTAGCTGGGAGTAATATCCTTCCCTGTTTGTCAATTTCACATTCGGTGGCCCCGGAGAAGAAAAACCTTACAAAGGCCCTGGCATCCGCTCTTGTAAAAGGAAGGGATTTGAGTTTCTGTTCGAGCTGCTGCCATTCCTCAGCAGGGTAAACAAACAAACAGTTATCGAGACCCTTCGTGGCAACGAACCGTTCGCCAAGGGAATCTCTGAATTTGGAAGGGACAATAAGCCTCCCCTTCACATCTATAGTATGTTGAAATTCCCCCATGAACATGCCGGTCCACCTACTCGTCTCCACCAAAGTGGTTTATTAGGGTACTTTCCCCCACTTCTCTCCACTTTATACCACTGTTATTCTCCATAATCGCGAGAAATCCTTCTAAACTTTATACTTTTTTTAATTTTTTTTTCGGAAAATCTTTATTTTTCTCACGCTATTTCGTCCTAGCTTCGTTTTACACAATATGTAGTGTCCACTCGGATTTTTAACCCCTATTTGTAGTGTCCCTCCGTTTTCGGGTTTAGGAAATTATTTTTTTGGAGTCAAAAATTTAAGCCACTTCCTGTTTTTGCTTAACCAAAAACGGGAGGCGGCTTAATTATAATAGAGGCTTTAATTTATTTAATATCGGAATACGGCTGCTAACGGTGCCCTATCAGGCATTTTTTTTGTATCCACCGCATAGACCGTTCCGCCGTTCAGGAGGGTCTGAACCGCAGCGAGATCCAATAGGTCATCATCGCCGGGTTCTGCTTTCCGGTGCGGATGAACCGTATTGGTATTTGGATTATAGGTACCCCACTGCTGAAGGTCAATGGTAACAAACAATGACTCAATCCGTCCCTGATGAGCTGCCGGAACGGCTTCTTTGATGTCATTGGAAGTTAGCCCGGTACCGGCAAGCTGCCTGTACCGGTCGGCCGTCTTCTGCTGTTTCTTTTGAAAACAAGGCTGAACGATGGCACATGCTCCCTTGTGCAATTCTTCCACACTCATGCCTTCAGGATTGCCTTCGATCCCATCGGCTGCAAGATAGGGATAGTTGTTCACCTCTTTGTAAATCGGCAGGAGGTAATCCACACCGGCCAGCACTAAGGGTACCCGTTCATTCTTAAGTAATTCGTGCAGGCATGCATCGACCAGGCGGAAGTAGCGGAGGATTCTGTCCTTATTGTCATCGGTGCCGACTCCATGACCGTGAAACATTGCTGCCCGCCTGCCTATACCCCTTGGTGTACCGGTATGGAACTGCAGTTGTTTTTCAGGCTCGTCATATTTAAGGGTCTCGGCAAGAGTATCCGGTACGTTAGCCAGTTCGACCTCATTGACGCTGTAGCGGGTGCCCTGAAACAGACTGACCTTGTTTTGGCTGAGGGCCAGGATGTAGAATCCTTCTTCACCGTTCAGGAGGGGAAGAATAGGCTTGATGTGGAAACGGTCGCTGATGACTAATAATTCCTTAAAGTTAAACGGAAGGTGATAGCAAGCAAACACTTCCGGCGAGCGGAAGATGGCCAGTCCATTGCTCTGGGTCTGCCAGAAAGGGGTGTCCAGGATGAGATTTTGGACTGGTTCCAGCAATTCTCTTACTTCCGGAGAACGAAGGCCACTTGTGCTCAAGCGTTCTTCGGTCTCACCAAGCACATTCTTTAACCTAATCTGATCCTGCTGAATATCTCCTCTGGCCCGGTGGGTGGGCATAAAAATAGAGATGCACTGTCCTCCCGGTTTCGTAATAAGCTTTTTTAGTTCTTCTTTGGATAAAGTGTCCATATGATTCATCTCCCTCCCTTTTCTTTATTTTAATACCCTGGGAATTAAAGGTAAATAAATTTCCGGCCAGAAGCCGGTTTTTAATATCTTCCGGCACTTTATACCGGTTGAAATGTTTTTTCTATGTAAGCGTAATTGGGTGCCCACTTCAATTTTACTAGTTATCCACAAAGAAAAAAAGATATACTTTCCTGAGAAAAAAGGCAGGTGATTTACACCTGTCTTAAGAAGCCTCCTCCTGGAGGAAATCTTCGATTTTACGCTTCTTGCGCCGCACCGGCTTCTTAATCTGCAGCTTGGCCCCGGTTATCTGCCCGCATTCGTCAAGGCTGACCGTAACCCCGTGGACCCCGCCCAGGTTTATCAGCTGGACATCATACCATTCCACGGTATAACAGCCCTCTTCCTTACTCACCTGGTAGAACGGGAAACGGGACCTCTTCAGGAAGATATCCACCAGGTCGGACTCGCAAGATGATTTAACACACTTGTGATAAGCCGAAGAGGTAAATTCATGGGCAGCCAAAATTGTCTTTTTGCGGGTATCAACACTCACATACAGGTACTGGCTCCTGGCTTTGTAAATGACATCCCAGAGAAACGGGCTTACTGCCGAAGGCAGGACATAGACTTCAGCGTCCCGGAACCTGGGGGTCAGCTCCTCTTCAGCCATCTTGAAGGCTTTGCGTTTTTGGACTACCCGCAGCAGCAGGTAGGCCGCTATCACAGCCATAAACCCAGAATAAAACAGTACTGCGTTTCCGGGATAGTGGTAAGCGAGAAATACCCCGCAGACCATAGATGTAATCATAACCGGGTCAAAAAACCAGATCAGGTCAAACCCGTATTTTTTGCTCGAAAAAGGATAAAACAGCGGCAGACCCCATGGTGTCAGGGAATCAATTAACAGGTGGCACGCCAAACCCGTCCCAACCATAGCCGCAACTACCAGGAGGTTGTTTAAGGGAGTGAAAAGGTAAACCCCCATGCTTATCAGCGCCCAAAGGATTCCCGCTCCCATCAGGGAATGAGTTACCTCCCGGTGATATTTGTAAAATGTTTTCGGTCCCTTTACGGCCGCTACGATATCAAGGTCTGGGGCTATATTGGCAATCACCATCGTGACCATCCCGGTTAAACCGAATTTCTCCTGCAAACCCATTCCGGCCATCATTGTCCCCATTAAACCGTGAGAAATCAAATCCACAAAAATCCTTCCTTTCCAACCAAAGGACTAGACAAAACTCACCAATAAGTATACCACAATTCGAGTGTTTTTTCACTCTCAAATAACTTAAATGGGATAGAAATTTTTGTTTCTCTTACTGAACGTAACAATCTCCCGGTATCCGATAGCTTTAAGCAAATCGACAGCCTTATCGAAATCAGCCCCCACCAGTTCGGGCCGGTGGGCATCAGAACCAAGGCTGACAGGAACCTGGTAATTATGGCAGATTTCCAGAAACCCGGTCTGAGGATATATTTCACCGGCCGGGACCCTCAGTCCGGCAGTATTAACCTCAATACAGACACCTGATTGGGCGATTGTCTTTACGGCCTGCTCATAAAGGCCGGTGATGTCCCGGTCCGGCCTGAAGCCAAACTTCTTGATCAGGTCAGGATGGGCCATAATGTCAAACAGACCGCTCGCCGCCGCCCGGCCAAGAGTTTTAAAATAGAGCTCATAGAGTTCATCCAGGTCCCGCTTCTCATACCCGGCTATCCGGTCGGGGTTGTCAAACCCCCATTCGTCAAGAAAATGTATTGAACCCAGGATGTAATCAAAATCATATTTCCGCAGCAGTGCTGCCAGTTCCTTTTCCTTACCGGGGATATAGTCAGCTTCCAGGCCAAGTTTAATCAGATAGGGACTGAATTTCTTCTGTACCTCTTCGACCCGCTGTACATAGACGGGCAGTTCCTCTTCCTTCATGGCAATCGAGAGGTCCCGCTCCCCAACCGGCAGGAAATACATCGGGATATGGTCAGCAATCCCGATTTCCCGCAGGCCTTTCTGCCGGGCCGCGGCCACATATTCCTCCAACTCTCCTACAGCATGACCGCACATCTTAGTATGAATATGGTAATCAACAGGCATCAGCCACCACTCCCCCCGCTCAAATATCGTTTCCTATGTACTACTACTTCGTGAAAGTTTGTTTTTTTAACTAAATTCTAATTAGCCGCGGATAACGCGGATAAACGCGGATTAATAACGACGCGGATAAAACAGAAAATAAATTTTAAGATGTTAGAAATCCTATGGCTATTGCTAGATTCATAAATCAAAAACAATTTTTACCACAAAGTCTAACAGGCACTGCTCAATGGTCTAAGAGCATAAGGTTCAATGTGGGGTCATAAGATCA
>PGZN01000031.1 GCA_002840165.1 Firmicutes bacterium HGW-Firmicutes-8 | reverse complement strand
CTGCTCCAATAATCAACGTCCTGCGGTGATGAGGCTGTATTTTTATATAAGAATCCCTGAACATCCTCCAGGCAAAACGCGAGCCGCCAACACCCAATATAATTAACGCCCAAGACAGCAGGTAAATGGAGCGCGGGACAATAAACCAGGGGAAATTAGCCTGGATAACGGAATGAAAAGCGAAAAAAACCAGTTCGGAAACAGTTGTGGCCTTAAAAAGGGTAACTAATTCACCGATGCTGGCATACTGCCAGACGCGGCGGTATAGCTTGGTCAATTTAAAAGAAACAAGGATTAAAATAATGTGTGAAGTTATAACATATGGAATCGAGACCGCATACTGCGGTTTTACAGCAAAATCAAATCTGAGAAGATAGGCCGCTGTAACAGCAAAAGTAACTATGAGGGCATCCATCATGCCGAGAACCAATAAGCGGGTTTTGTAATTCATGGTATCACCTCTAACTAAGATAGCCCGGGGTCTTTCTTTGATTACTTGGTTAGTTTTTCTACCGCGGCGGCAGCCTCTTTCCTGTATTCCCTGGTCAGGTAAGCGATCTGCCTGCGGCCTACCCCTGTGTAAATGAAACCTTTGGCCTGCATCTCTGCGGGGTCAAAAACGTTCCTTCCGTCAATCACCAGCGGAATGTTAAGCAGCTTTTTCATTTTATCTAAGTCAAGGTTTTTGAATTCTTCCCACTCGGTAACCAAAATAACCGCATCGGCGCCGTCCATTGTTTCGTACGGATCTGAACAGTATTCGATATCTTTGATTACTTTTCTCGCTTCATCCCCAGCCACCGGGTCATATGCCTTGATTCCTGCTCCCAGTTTTTTCAGTTCCGTAATTATTTCAACAGAGGGAGCTTCTCTCATGTCATCAGTATTTGGTTTAAATGCAAGGCCCAGGATTCCGACAGTCCGTCCTTGCAGTTCCCCCAGAATTGAAATAAGTTTTTTGATAGGCTTATACCGCTGTATTTGGTTTACTTTTATTACCGACTTCAACAGTTCAAAATCATAGTCGGCATTGCCCGCTATTTGTATTAACGCTTTGGTATCCTTAGGGAAACACGAACCGCCATAACCTATCCCCGCCATCAGAAACTGGTTCCCAATTCTCTTATCATAGCCCATTCCCCGGGCCACTTCTGTTACATCGGCGCCAACTTTTTCACAGATATTGGCTATCTCATTGATAAAGGAGATTTTTGTAGCCAGGAAGGCATTTGAGGCATACTTAATCATTTCGGCGCTTCGAACATCTGTGATAACAATAGGGGCATTAAAGGGCTTATGTAACTCGTCCATTATTTGAGCAGCTTTTTTCGATGAAGTGCCGATAATAATACGGTCAGGGTTCAAGGTATCTCCTACAGCACAACCTTCTCTGAGAAACTCGGGAGCGGAAACCACGTCAAAACCGTATTCACCCGTCTGGCTTTCGGATATAATTTTTCTTACCCTGTCACCTGTCCCAACAGGAACTGTGCTCTTGTCAACAACTATTTTATACCCGTTCATGGCTTGTCCAATTTCCCGGGCAACTGCCTCAATGTACTGTAAATCGGCTTCACCGTTAGACAGGGAAGGCGTACCGACCGCAATAAAAATAACATCAGATTTTTGTACAGCTCCAGGTAAATCGGTAGTAAATGATATACGTCCTTCATCCTGGTTTTTTTTGACAAGTTCTTTCAATCCCGGTTCGTAAATAGGCATTATGTTGTTTTCCAGCATTTTAATTTTTTCCGGGTTGTTATCAACACAGATTAAACTGTTTCCTTTTTCAGCAAAACAAGTAAATGTAACAATTAACTAAAAACTATCTCAGGGCATATTTTAACATAATATAGTTTTTTAGCCAAGTGCTTTATCATGAAACTAAACCCGTTCCTTAAAAACCTGGCTTGCGTATTCTCGGGTTCTAAACCATTTTATAAACTTTTTTATTCCTTCTTCAAAATTTGTCTGTGGGTTATATCCCAATATCTTTTTGGCCTTACTTATATCCGCAAAAGTACGGTTTACATCTCCTTGTTGCATGGGCAATCTATTGATGATAGGGTTTATCCCAAGCTCATCTGATATTGCTTCAACAAGTTCTGTCAAAGTAATGGTATGCGATTCGCCAAGGTTGAATATGTCATAGCGTTTTTTGGGTGAGTCTGTCCAAATAAGCGCTTTGTATACGCCATCTAAAATATCGTCAATATAGGTATGGTCACGTTTCATACTGCCATCGCCGAAAAATGGGATCGGCTTTCCCTCAACCATCAGCTTGGTAAATTTATGTATAGCCAAATCCGGCCTTTGCCGTGGACCGTAAACTGTGAAAAATCTTAAACATGCCGTATTAATATCATATAGATGATGATATGTATAACAAATGACCTCTCCGGCTTTCTTTGTTGCGGCATAAGGCGATATGGCATTGTCAACCGGGTCCTGTTCGGAAAAAGGCACCTTTTTATTGTTGCCATACACTGATGAGGAAGAGGCAAATACGTGCCGTTTTATACCATATTTCTTTATACACTCCAAAATTTTGACTGTACCGTTTATGTTTACGTCAAAATAGAGCTCAGGATTCTCAATAGAAGGCCTCACACCGGCATAAGCCGCCAGATGAATAACTGCTTCTATCTTATTTTCTGCGAACACCCTATCAATAACTTCACCGTTACGTATATCGCCTTCATAGAGTTTAAAGTTGGCACCTATACTTTCCGCTGTCTTGACAATTTCATTTGCGTTGCCTCGTTTAATTAAAGGGCTGTAAAAATCGTTAAATGAGTCAATGCCTATAACATTATAGTCCTTTTTGAGCAACATTTCACTCACATTTGAGCCAATAAAACCTGCTGCACCGGTTACAAGTATATTTTGCATATCATTTCACCTACCAACCGAATAATGATAGAACCTCCGTTACCATTCTAAGCTGTTATTATTGGGATGAAGCTTCTCTTAAATCATCGGTCCTAGCTTGAATATCAGCCCAAGCACTGCTACCTTAAGACCGTAAAAGGTAATAATTTTTTATATTCAGTCTTCTGATCATGGCTACTTTGGCTTTCTAAGTTCATCTCCGTTCTGTTTCGCCAGATACTCCAGTGCTTAAATATCCTTCCGAAAGCATGAGTCGCCATAACCAATACCGGCATTTAAAAATCTGTTGCCTTACGATTATCAAAAGCTCATACCTATAGCCACGTCCTGTATATTTTCATCTACAAACTCACAGAGGTAGATGTCATTCACGAATGACTCCGAGTTTACTTAAAACAAAGTCGATCCAATATGAGGTCAAAACATAAAATCTACCCCAATTATAGGTAATTTCTAACCCCAATCTGTGAGTTAATAAATATGCTCGTTTAAACGTAATCCTAACCATGGAATTCACAATGAGTTTTACTTTCTGTAGGGGGATACTTGTATTTAGCTATTGTTCTTTCGATGCGCGGCACCAGTGCGGCATCCTAAATCCTTCAAAATATTACTTCCTCCAAACCATCTTATTTACTATACCTGTATAGCTCTGAATGATTTTAACCACCTTCACACTCACATTTTGGTCTGCATAGTCAGGAGTCGTAACGCCGAGGTCACCATTTTTATACATAGCAACAGCAAGATCAACTGCCTGCAACACATGCTCTGTAGTGATACTTCCTATAATGAAATTTCCTTTATCCATAGATTCTGGTCTCTCGGTACTGGTACGCACAGATACAGCTGGGAATTTGAAATAAGATGCTTCCTCTGGTATAGTACCGCTATCAGATACTACGCAAAAAGCATTTAATTGCAAATTATTATAATCGGAAAATCCGAATGGTTTTAAACTCTGTACATTAGGGTGGAATTTGAATCCCCTCAGCTCAATGAACTTTGCACTTCGAGGATGTGTACTGTAAATAACAGGCATACTATAATTCTCAGCCATAACATTGACCGCATTCATCAAGGCAAAGAAGTTCTCCTCAATGTCGATATTCTCTTCACGATGAGCCGAAAACAGGATGTACTTGCCCTTCTCCAGATTAAGTGTTTCTAGTACATTACTGTTCTTAATTTTATCAATATTGGCTGTCAACACTTCTGCCATAGGAGAACCCGTAACATAAGTACGTTCTTTAGCAATGCCTTCATAATTTAAATATCGTCTAGCATGTTCGCTGTAGCACAAATTCACATCGGCTATATGGTCAACAATTCTTCGGTTGGTTTCTTCAGGTAAATTTTCATCAAAACATCTGTTACCAGATTCCATGTGAAAAATGGGCATTTTTAGCCTTTTAGCTGGAATGGCTGATAAAGCGGAGTTTGTATCGCCTAGGACTAAGAGTGCGTCCGGTTTTAGTTCTAAGAGCACCTTATAGCTTTTCGCTATAATATTTCCGATAGTTTCTCCCAAATCTCCACCAACTGCTTCTAGATAGTAATCAGGTTCCCTCAAGCCTAAATCCTCAAAGAAAATCTGATTGAGCGTATAATCCCAATTCTGACCAGTGTGAACGAGGATATGGTCAAAATATTTATCACATTTTTTAATCACCTCGGATAGACGAATAATTTCCGGTCTCGTGCCGATGATGGTCATTAGTTTTAGCTTATTTGCCATGTTACACCTCCATGTAATAAGTATCCGGCTTCTCAGGGTTGAAGCATTCATTTGCCCACATTATAGTCACCATATCGGTGTTGCTAAGATTCTCGATGTTGTGGGTGAATCCAGCGGGTATGTCAACCACTTCCAGCTTATCACCACTAACGTAATATTCTATAATTTCATCAGAGCCAACTTTTCGGAAACGGATGACACCTCTACCACTTACAACAAGGAACTTTTCATTCTTGCTATGGTGCCAGTGATTTCCTTTTGCAATTCCAGGCTTCGAAATATTAACAGATACTTGTCCTCTATCAGAAGTTTTAATAAACTCAGTGAAAGATCCTCTATTATCTACATTCATTATTAATTTGTAACTGAACTTATTCTTCGGTAGATAGCTCAAATATGTACTGTATAATTTCTTTGTAAACTCATTTGACATATCAGGAATTGAACAATCTTCACGGCTTCTTTTGAATGAATAAATCAAATCAACTATCTCTCCAAGAGTAATGGTATAAACAACTGGAACTTTGCAAAAATCCCCAACAGAATTTTCTTTACCGTTTAGAGCGTTTATAAGTTCCTCTATTACATCATCTATATAGACTAAATTCATTACAACACTACGATCATTTGCAGTTATTGGCAAATCATTAGCGATATTATTACAGAAAGTAGCAACCGCACTATTATAGTTGGGTCTACACCATTTGCCAAATACATTTGGTAAGCGATAGATTAGTACCTTGGCTCCCGTTTCTTTTGCATACGCGAACAGCAAATCTTCTCCAGCTTTTTTACTCTTTCCATAGAGGTTATCCAGCACAGCCTGTGTAGAAGATGAAATCACAACAGGGCAGATGTTATTATATTTTTTCAGGGCATCCAGTAAAGTTAATGTAAGGCCAAAATTACCCTCTATAAATTCAAATTGCTCGTTTGGTCGATTTACTCCCGCTAAATGAAAAACAAAGTCGCATTCCTTTGTATATATATCGAGAGAGGCTGGATTGGTGTCAATATCATATGGTAAGATTTCAACACCCTTAGCTCTCTCCAAAGTGCTTATTAAATTCTTCCCTATAAAACCTTTTGAACCAGTGATTAATACTTTCAATCTAGCTTACCTCCCATGCAGCCAACTCATTTCTTACATATTGTAGCGACAGCAGCTTGTCCTTGATTTGCTCAACATTAAGGCGCATGGTATTGTTAGAATTATACTCCTCAGATATGGCAATCTGGACATTGCCATCAATAAAATACTTATCATAGTTCAAATCTCGCTGATCAGCAGGAACTCTATAAAAACCACCCATATCAATGGCTTTAACGTATTCCTCCTTGGTAAGCAGCGTCTCATACAGCTTCTCACCATGCCGTATTCCAATCACACAGGTCTCAATATCAGAGTTGAACAACTCTTTGACTGCCTGCGCCAAATCACCGATCGTACAGGCCGGGGCTTTCTGTACCATGATGTCACCGGCTTGGGCATTCTGGAAAGCGAAGAGAACTAGCTCTACTGCTTCCTCTAAGCTCATGATATAGCGTGTCATAGAGGGATCAGTTATAGTGAGTGGCTTTCTAGCTTTTATCTGCTCAATGAAAAGCGGAATCACTGAACCGCGTGAGCACATAACATTACCATAGCGGGTGCCACATATTAAAGTGCGTTCTGGCAATACAGTACGGGATTTCGCAACGAATAACTTCTCCATCATGGCTTTGGACATGCCCATAGCATTGACAGGGTATGCCGCCTTATCCGTTGACAGGCAAATCACCTTCCTTACTCCTTCATTGATAGCAGCGGTTAGGACATTATCAGCGCCGAGTACATTTGTCTTGATAGCTTCCAATGGAAAAAATTCACAGGACGGAACTTGCTTCAATGCAGCCGCATGAAATATGTAGTCCACACCATACATCGCATTTTTCACACTCTGCAGGTCACGCACATCACCGATATAGAATTTAATTTTATTATTGTTATACTTGTTTCGCATATCATCCTGTTTCTTCTCATCACGTGAGAAGATACGGATTTCTTTGATCTCCTTTTTAAGAAATCTCTCTAATACTGCGTTTCCGAATGAGCCTGTACCGCCTATTATTAATAATGTTTTGTTATTAAACATCTTGAAATCCTCCTTAATGATTTCTTATTAGTCTATTTATTTATCAGATGCAAATTTTTGTTTATCTTAAAAATTTTTAATAGTACAATTTCAATATCTGGTATTGATAAACGCTTTCGTTTTCTGGCGTTTATAGCAAGAATAGCCATAAAACATTAGTATATAAATTATGCTTCTATTTATATATATTTGCGAAACTAATAGAATAACAAATGCAATGCATATTACTATACGATTTAATAGTCTAGTGGGCTCTTGTCCCGTATATTTAAACAAGCCAACTAATAAAAGAAGTACCGGAGCGATACCAAAAATAGATATTCCATACGTTATGGTATCTGTTGCAACTTCAATATTTCTGCCTACCAAACCATAATAACTATTAATTTGTTGCCAATAATTAGTGAACCCCACGCCGAAAAAAAAGTTATCAAATGATAAATATATTCCAGCTAATAGAGCACTAATTCTCAATGACGTTGAATCTGGGCGGAGTAATGCTTCCATAGAAAGCT
Organism: Firmicutes bacterium HGW-Firmicutes-8; assembly: GCA_002840165.1. GTDB lineage: Bacteria > Bacillota > Thermincolia > Thermincolales > UBA2595 > GW-Firmicutes-8. Next base: position 44,531 of record PGZN01000031.1, on the reverse strand, counting down.
TTGTAAAAAAATTATCGGCAACAGTAGATGACGTTACAAAAAACAGTAAAATGGCAATCATACAGACAGATACTATCAATGTTTTAGCAATCTCATGCTTACTGCCTCCACCTTGTTGCTGTAGCACGTAATATATTAGCAAACAAATAAAGACCAAATATCCTGTTGTTGAGTTTGTCAAGTACAATGCAATTGCAAAAATAACAAATTTAAATAAATGTTTCTTAAATTTATTCTGTGACATAAGCATATAAATTGATATATTTAAAAAAAATTGAAATGCACCTGGCTCATAAAAAATCCCCGAATTCCTAATAGGAGAAAAAGTAGGGAACATATATACATACAGATTTCTGTAACTAACCCCAAACTGCCCTTCTACCAATGGGAAATTTGAAATATGCGGACGAATAACTTCACCGAAAACAGTAAAAACTATCGAAAAAATCGATATAACCAGTATAATATTTATAAATACTTTTGTGAAATCTTGATAAGTATACTTTTGGCAAATAAACAGTCCGGAAAGCATCATTAGAATAATCTCCAAATAAGACCCAATCTGTGACGAGTCCTCATTATTAATATTAAATGCCAACAATAACACTAGAACAAAAACCAGTACTATACTTTTTTTATTAGTGGTCCGAATAACAAAGTTATTATTTATGCCACTATTGATTAAATGTATTAAGCAATATAGCAAAATGATTCCAAGGTTTATTATTAATCTAACTTTATATGTTAAAAATGTTGATTGTATTATCCATGCACCCGAATTAATGCAACTCCACCAAAATATCTCCATGTAGGATAAAGGCGATAATCGTTTTGTCATTGTTCTAGTATTATTATCACTTTGCATATATTACTCCTCTATACTTAAACGGCCTTCATGAATGTTTCTTTTTATTAGCTATTACTTTTACGGCAACAATAGATATAACATAGCTAGCAGATGCCATAACTATAGAACCGAGCGTCTGGCTTCCAAACATTGCGGACATCTGTCCAAAAGAAAATGAAACGACCGATGCCACAAGTGCTATTATTATCCAGTCCAGTAAAGGGAATATATTTTTCTGTTTATAGTGCCTTTGGGTAAAATATATCAATATAATATTCTGAATAACAGTTGCTATAATAGGCGCTAAAGTCAAATAACTAAACCCTATTGTATAATGAATTCCCAGTGTTAACACTAGATTCAAAATGGTCATAAAAACATTAGCGTATATAATCTTTTTTTGTTCTTTTGCAACTGTTAATAGTAGCCCTAGACTAAAACTATTTAATACCACGTTAATCGAATAAATTCGAAACAATTGAACTGATTCCAAGTATTTATCCGAAAACAGCACCTTTATTATCGTCGGAGCAAAAATAAGAATAGTTGTGTAGAGCGGAATAAAAAGGCAACCAATTGTTATAAGCATTCGTCGATTTATATTTATGATATTTTTCTTTACAATCTCATTATCTTTATCATATTCAGCTGCCATAGTAGGCAACATAACAGTAACTATACTACTGCTAAGTGAGGAGACAAACGGAATATCATAAGCACCATTTATATAAATCGAATATCTCATGGGTGTATATAACATAGCCACGATATTCTTTCCTATGTTCGCATTCAACATGCTAACAATACTAGAAATGTATAAAGGAACCGAAAATACAATCTGCTCCTTTATTGATTTTAATGTTATTCTTGATTTTATCCCCTTAAAATTTCTATTTACACTCATAAATATATATATAACGTTTAACGCTTCAACTCCTACATACATAACCATAAAGATTTTAAAGAAATCATCTTTAATTAAAATCGAGACGAGAAGGCCTAAGAAACGAACTAAGGAGAATATTACCGTAATAATTGCAAGTGTTTTAGTCCTGTTTTCTGAAACCATATAATATGAAAAGAAATTCTCAGTAAGTATAAAAAAAGACAATAAGGCGAATAGTGGCAAAAAGTATGCTAATGCCTGATTGTTATAAGTTAGTGCGACCTGTTGCCGAAATGCATATATTAATATCGCGATAAGGATGCCAATAATAGCCGACCCATACATTGTCTGAAATACATATATCTTTTTTTCGTCTCGGCTTTTACTTCGAGCCATAAAATAACCCAACGAAATAGGAGATATAATCGCTCCAAAACTAACCACCATATTGACAACAAGCATTCCCTGTTTATATATGGCATACTCCTCATAAGAGAGTATTCTAACTATTATTATACCGAAAATGAAACCTATGATTTGTGCTGCACCAGACCCCATAGTAATAACAATTATTTTTTTCCAAATTTGACGCAATGACGGTTTATCTAATTGTTCATTAACCATTTATATACTCCAGTCAAATATTCTCCCCGAAAAACTTATTTACCCTAAATTTTAGCGTTTCGGTTAAGCTATCATAGAGAGGAATACGCAATATAATTTTCAATAATCTTATAACTTTAAATAGTATCATTCTAGGAGGAATAACAATCTGTTCTGTTTTCCTTTCAAATTCAGGATCGGGAAGAACAGAAATTGGATGAACTAAGGGAAACGACATAGGGAAGGACTGAATCCCACAGAATCGCCTTGTCATTACTAAATCTAAAGACGTACCTCCGTGTTCAGAATCCATGTCAGCGCCTATATTAACAATCTGATTATACGTTGGAACTACTCCATATAATCCATGTACGCGAATAGTAAAACCCATTTGATAATCCCACGTAAGAGCCTTATCGGTTTCAATGAATCTTCGTTCCCGGAACCAACGTTCCAAATCATACTCGTACATTTTTTTATTTCTGTATGTACTCCGAATACGTTTAAGTGTCACATTGTTTTTGAGCAAATCAAGATTCCCATCATAATACTTTACGTATTTACTACTCCATGAAGCCCATCCGCAAGGTAACATATGTTGTGTAAACATATAACTGGATCCGTCCTCAGGAGTATATTTTTCTAAGTAATTCGTCCCACATACCCAAAGTACGCGTGTATCTTTATAGTACTTATATAACATCTCCTTGCAGAACCTAAAGAAAGTTGTTTCTGGTAAGTTATCGTCTTCAAGGAATATTGCGGTTTCCTCCTTACTAAAAACCCACTTGGCACCTAGTCCTATACGATCATAAACTCCCTTATTTTCATCAGCATAATTTTTTATGACTTCACAAGGCCAACTGATGGCATCTTCTACGTTTTTTCTACAAAGGAGAACTTTTCGTTCCTCTTCAGGGTTACGAGGACCATCCTGTATTAAATATAACTTTCTTGGTTTAATTTCTCCGATTCTCTTTACTACATCTACTGTTTTATTCTCTCTTTTGAAAAAAAATAGAACTACTGGAACATCAAAGGCATCCATTATTTCTCCTCCACATTGACATTCAACTTAGATTTATATCCAAAATAATTTACATATTTGCTATGAATTTCGATAACGACTCAATATACGTTTTATAATTAAAAACATTTTTGGCAACCTCATAAGCTGAAAGTCTCATAAACATCTTCTTCTCGTTGCTTAGTTGTAAAGCCCGTTGTATGACTTTAGTACATGAATGAACTGAACAGTCTTCACAAATAAGTCCTTGACGTTCATCTTCCAAATATAGTCCAATATCACTAGTCAAATTAGCAATTACCGGAACCCCGGCCGCCATACTCTCCCCCACCTTTGTAGGAAAGCCTGCATTAGCATAACGTTTATTTGGACGTAGTAGCACTGAAAAATCTGCTTTCTTTAGTTCTTCTTTAACGCATGAATAAGGAATTACGCCATTTATATGCACTGAAGTTTTAAGTTCATCCAGAATTGCTTCGGAAACTTCTAGTTCGGTAGATATAAACTTCCTATCTGTTCCGAAGATTCTAAATTCAACTTTTTTCCTCTCTTCCTCGCCTAATGCATATATTGCAAGAATAACATTTGAGATATAATCTTTTTTAACTGGAGATCCTGCATAAACTAGTACTAACTTATCATTTGCTGGGAAATTAACTTCTTGATATTTATCGATATCAAGTATTGTGGGTATTCTGATAGTGTTACAACCTTTTTTCCTATAGTAATTTTCCAGCAACCTACTTATTGTTATGATGTTGCGCATTCTTGGGTAAAGAATAATTAATGAATATCGATTCAAAAGATACTTGAGATACCCAAACCTTCCCCCAAATGATTTGCAATCATACCATTCGCATACACTTTCTGCCAATTTAATTTTATTTTTCCGCGTAAAATTTAATAACTTATGGCCATATGCCGTATAACTACCAAAGGAAATTATCAGTTCAACATTATTGTTAGAACAAAATGACTCTATCCAATTCATTGTTCGTTTACGCGCATTATACTTACTTTTATAAACACTAAATGCGCCGCTTAAATTAGATTCAGGAAGAACACAATATCTTACTCCGTCATATATGCCCTCTAGAGTTTGTTCTTCACCACTATCAACCCCAAGCATAAATACATTAAAATTTATTAATTTTAAAATTTTTGCCAAGCTAATCATTCGTGTTGCGTTCGGATGTCCTTCTGGCAAAACATGGTCACAAAACAACAAAACAGTTTTCATTCTGTCTAATCCCTCTTATCGTACTAATACTTATGTATTTTTCTTATCAGTTTCAATAGTTAATGCATTTAATAAAAGTTCTCTATGTGCTTCACATTGAATATAGTTCTGTATCGCAAGTCGCTTACGCTTGCAATATACCTTATTAATAAGCAACCCTCTAAATATAATGCGGTCAATCTTTCTAATTATTCGTCCAAAGCCCGATAGAGAGTATAAACAGTTAAGCCGATTACTCTTTGCTAAATCAGAATATTTATCCTTGATAAAGCCCTCTTTTTTGATATCGCTGGACCGTTGAATAAACTCTTTGAGGATTTCCGCACTTTGTTTATCTGAAGAAATCCGTACGGCATTTCCGATCTTAACAATTGGTATATACTCAACTTTCAAGCTATCTTTTATAATTACATTTAATAAAAGGCTCGTCTTCCAAAACTCACTTTCTGAATAGTCAAACAAAAAGTTACCTTGTCCATAAATAATAGTAGAACCTTCGTACTCTTCAAAACAGCCAATACAATGACTATGCTGACATACAACTAAGTCTGCACCCTTTTCTACTATTTTTTTACAAATCTTCTGTAAATACGGAGATGGGTATCGGTAATGCTCCTTACCCCCGTGATATAACACGATTACATAGTCGCATTCTTCTTTTAGCTTTTGAATATGATCTAAGCTATCCAACGGATTGAAAGGATTAGCGCCTTTCGTATGTTCATTAGCTATAGAGAATTCATGTTCTGCACAGGCATATATGCCAATGCTAATACTATTATGTTTTAGTACGAATGCCTTAGCCGCATCTTTAAGTGAGTCCCCAACGCCAACATAATCAATATTATTTTCTTTTAGCACTTGAACTGTAGAAAGGTATCCCTGAATACCCTGGTCCATTATATGGTTGTTTGCTAACGTTAGTACTGTCGGATTTATTGCCTTAATGCCTGCTATTGTGCTTGTTGGTGCAATTAAATTCGGACCACATTTGTGTATTGGTTGCTCTTTATCACAAATGGGGACTTCAAGATTAAAGATGCGATAGTCACTCCGGTCTAAAATATTTAATATTTCATCTCCTATTAAGGTTTTGATATCACACATATTAAATAATGAATAATTACTTTCTGTAGGTACCAAATCACCACCAATAATAATTGAAACGCTTTCCATAAATGTCCTCCCGATTAATACATGGGTAAAGATAACTAACTCCTAGCAGTTCCTCATCAACAATATACTGGTTCACATATAATTATAAGTTTAACGTTTTCATACGGCCATCTGTGCCATAAACAATGCTTGATTTTCGCTTATTTACGCTTGAAATACTTACGTATAGATAATAAATCAAATAATTTTTTCTACATATCGATAGCTACACATCCCAAGTCATGTATGCATTTCAATACAAACTCATTCGGCAGTTTATTTACAGGAAGCAAAAATTATTGCCAACACTTCTCTCAATCTATTGTCTAATTTTATAGTTATACACCTAATGTTCATATAAAGGATTTCTATCAATATGAAGGTGTCATTAAGTTCTACAAGTTGATCCAGATAGGCTAATGCTCCCCGAGATTTATTGGAAGTTCTAACCAACTACCTAGCAACTTATCATAAGATGCCGGAGTAAACTCCTCATATCCAGAACCAGGGTAAAAGGTTATTTCTCCAAAATACAACTGTCCATTCGTTTCATAAAAATCCACTCTGACAAATGGAATACCTGTTGATAAAATTTCTGCGAACTTAACCATCTGCGTGAAGTTTTTCGGTTTTGGTACTCGTATTCCACTATTAGGGTAATGTCTTTCAAAAGGCATAAGATTCCAATCCATATCATAGAAATCTACGTTTAATCCAGTTGTTGAGTTTCTGTTTAAACAAACGAATGAGCATTTCACTTTTCCATTAAAACACATGAATTTATAATCCTTAAGTTCTGTTCCAGAATCATCAACCATATATTTCTCGCACATAATTCTCGGTTTTACATTTTTGTATGGCCACTCACGATGTTTATAATAATAATTCTTTTTTAAACAGCTGCATATTTTTTCTTTGGCCAACTCTATGTTCAATTTTTTTTTATCGTTACAAATTATAAAACCGCCTGAATCATGTGTGCACTTAAGCACAAATTCATTCGGTAGTTCCTCAAATTTTATTTCATCAAAAGTTTTATAAACACCTATTAACGGTATTAGGTATTTTTTTCCTAGAGTTTGTGCAATATGTTTTCTTACTTCATACTTATCCACCAACTGAGTACACATTTCATTTTTATCATGTAGTTTTAACCATTGCAATTTTTCATTAAAAGTAACAGGATTCTTAAGATTTAATTTCTTTCCAACTACGTGTTTATACTGTACACTGACATATATTTTTGCGGGGATAAAGTACTGTAGTAATTCAGAATGCCACAATTTTAAAAGCATTTTTTTTAAATTAGAAAAAATCATTTTTAATCTACTCCTCTAAGCTCTATAGCAGGTTTTCCTTCTTTGCTATTCTCATCTGTTTCTAGTCCTAGACAATTAAGGATTCCATGGGTTATAAGTTCGGCGGTTTTCTTAATATCGTAACCCTTATCTATCAACTCTAAATGTGCATTATTTCGAGGCTGCTCTCCGGTTAAATGTAACACCTCGTCCGCCCAACTTACCGTAGGCAGTTGAAGTGATACTCTATGTATCTCCTGTGTAAGAACTACCTCCGGGGTTATTGAATCTGAAATCACACAAGGCAGCCCTGTAGCTTGTGCTTCAATTACAACGTTGGGCATTCCCTCATAAAGCGATGGATACAGTAACACATCCATTGCCATCAATAAATCCGGCACATCAGAGCGCACTCCAGTAAAAATCACACTATCACCTAGATTAAGATTATTGACTTTACATTTTATATTAGTTTCTAGCTCTCCATTTCCAACCAGTAATAGTACAGAATTGTTTTTCTTACTCTTTATTTCCTTAAAAATATCTAGCAAAAACATATGATTCTTTTGTTGATTAAAACGGCCGATATGTCCAATTATAAACTTACCATCAAGATTAAACTGTCTCCTAATGTTTAATCCTTTCTGTTCATTAAATACAAATTTTTCAATTTCAATTCCATTATTTATCAGCTGTACTTTCCCACTTTGAACGGCTCTTCTACCAAATAACCATTTTGCTGCTTCTGTAGATGGCGAGTATTTCAGATTTGAAATCATATTTACGGATGGGCGAAATATCGCAGCCAATACTTCGGATAGTTTGCCTCCACCTACACTCGAGTTAGTTGAACGAACAATTCTTACTTTGGCACCACCGATTTTCGCTGCCAGTAAATCAACAAAAACGACAGGATGTTCACCCAGTCTAAAAATTACTGAGTATTTGCCCTTCTTAACTGTATTTAATATGTTAAAAAAACTCTTTAGCGGATATTTAGACTTCGGAAAACCGTAATGTATTTTCCCGCCAAGTATTTTGATTTCATTATCATAATAATAAGCTTTACGTTCGCTAACGAGAAAATCAAAAACTATTTTCTCCTTGTCTATTGTACGGAAAACTTTCATTATAAAGGTTTCTGCACCGCCGGCATCCATTGTATTTGTAATTATCAAAACTCGAATTGGATAACTAATCATTCATCTACTCCGTTTATAATCCGCTTGTAGATCGATATGTTCCTAATATAATTATAGGTTGTTTGCATAGTTTCAATAGACTTCTTACTTATCGCTTTATATAACTCAAAATCCTCAAACAAACATATTACTGCATTATAAATTTCTTTAGCATCTAGAGGCTTGACTAGAATCCCATTTACTTTGTTTTGGAGAACTTGAGGTATACCACCTACGGCAGTCGCAACAACCGGTACCCCTATGCTCATAGTTTCTAACATAGCTAAAGGTGTACCTTCAAAGACAGATGAAAAAACTATAATATCCATTTCACGAATTATTTGGATTGGATTCGTTAAAAATCCTGTAAATGTAACGTTTTTTTGCAGTTTTAGCTTCTTTGTTTGTTCTTCAAGCTGACCCCGTAACTCGCCATCACCTATAATATAGAAATTAGAATTAAATATAGTGTCTCTTATTAGCTTTGCCGCATCCAGAAAATACTGATGCCCTTTTTGATGGGTTAATCTACCAACAATACCCACCTTTAACAGTTGTTTTTCCTTCAAGGGAATATCAATTTTTCTTTTGTCCTTTATATCGGGTACTGAGTTTGGGATATAGTATGCAGTCCGATTGGTATATTGCAGTATACTGTCCTTTATTTCTTTAGATACTACTATAAATTCATCGGTTCTTTTAGATACAAATTTCGCGATACTCGGAAAGCACATCTTCTTAAGTTTACTAATTTTGTCGTAAATGATGGGCTGGTGTAATGTTGAAATAAATCTACATTTATTTGTTAAGAACGATATAGAAAGCAGAGTCCAAAAAGTCGTACCTAATAGATGCGTATTAATAACGATGTTTTCATTATTTACGATTTCTTTTTTCAAATAAGCGCGTAAAGAAATAATGTCTTTAACCGATATTCCACTGGTAACCACTTCAATGTTATTTTCTAACAGTCTGTCTTTCATATATCCATCCGGACAAATTACTGTAATATTATAAATATCATTAATTGCTTTAACCAGATTAACTATATAGACTTGTGCTCCTCCTGCTTCTGAAGTAGATATTAACATTATTAACCGTCTACGCTTTTGAATTATTATCTCATCGCCTGTCATTTTTCTAACCTCTTAACTTTTTCTCCTCTGTGTCTCCCAAGTCGACTTTTGCTTCATACTGACCAATCTAAAGAATCCCAACAACAAAGCTAAATTCACACAGAAAAAATAGAACACAATATTAAACAATTTATTCTGAAATCCCTTCTTAGTGAGAAGATAATAAACTCCCATTGTCAAATATCCGATAACCTGACAACCAAACAATATTGCTGCAAATAATGTATCCTTAGCCAACAATAGATCACTTATGAATGCTGCTATCAAAAAGAACGGAACTGTCCATCTGATTACTCTATGAGATACGTGGACGAAGCTGCCTTTTCTCGGGAAAAGCATCCTCCAGAAAACTATTATTGCCTGATAGTGTCCGGCACCATCTCTGACATGACGCTTGAACTGACTCTCAAATTCATCGTTGGGTTCTTCATATGCAATTGCTTCTGTTTCTAAAATAACATCATATCCCGACTGTAGCAGATAGGTAGAAACATAAAAATCATCGTTGATGATACCTTTACGAATCTCCTTAATGAGACCCTTTTTAATTGCATATATAGCGCCGTTTGCACCTGATAGTCTGCCTAACTTAGATTCAAGTACTTTCACCCAGTTCTCATATTTCCAATATATACTTTCTGACTTAGCACCTTGACCGGAAGATTCATCAATCTTGTATCTAAGCTGTCCGCTTACGCAGCCGATTCTATCATCGGTGAAATACTTAACTAAGTTTAGTATCGCTTTTGAATCATACATGGTATTGGCATCTGAGAACACCAACAGTTCACCTTTGGCCTCTTTTAACATTGAATTTAATGCACTAACCTTACCACCTCTTGGAAGATCAAAAACTCTTAAGTTTTTAATATGAGAATAACTCTCTACAATCTCTACAGTTTTATCTGATGAACCATCAGAGCCTATAAGAAATTCTATTTTTTCAACTGGATAGTTAAGTTGGCTAAGGTTAATTATCTTCTCTGCGATTATCTTTTCTTCGTTATAGGCTGCCACTAAAACCGAGACTGCAGGGCGGTAGGCACTATCAATTTTATATTGTTTTTTAGGCATTAGCTTTAACAAAAACGGATACACAGTATAAGTATATATCGGCGCAAACAAAGATAAAGCCAAGGCAATATACAGTATTATCATATCTTCATCCTCGCCTAAACAGATACTTCCTAAATGTTCCAAAGGCTTTAAACGTCTTTCTCGCATCTTCAGGACTTGTTAAAACTTGACCCAGCTTTATAAACAGGAACTTAGGTCTAAGATAAAATTTCCTTCTGGCATAATCGCAAAAGTCCACCAATTCTTTGCTCGAGACCGTGGGTGTTGATAATACACAATTGTGTAGACCTTCATCAGTTAACCAATTTTCATAGCTTACAGCCCCAATATAATCATTTTTTTTAGCCCAATCATAGGCTTCCGTCCCCGGATAGAGCATCAAAGGAAAGAATTGCGCAGTATCTAAGCGTAACTTTTTCGCAAACTCAAGTGTCTCCATCATGGTTGCCCTTGTTTCTCCGGGGTTACCCACCATGAAACAGCCGTGAACACGGAGTTTCGCTTTCTTCGCATTTTCGTTGAATTTCAGAGATTGCTCCAGCGTAATATCTTTATGCATATTATCAAGAATCTGCTGATTGCCGCTTTCAAATCCAGCTACAATTAATTTGCATCCGGCTTTCTTCATAAGAATCATCGTGTCATATTGCAGTGTAACTCTGACCTGTACAATCCACTTGAGTTTAACTTTGTTTTCAATCATCAGTTTGCAAAACTCTTTTACATTTTCTGGTTCTACAACAAAATTATCATCGTCTATGAGAATCTCTTTAACCTGTGGAAAGTTTTTCGTTATATATATACACTCATCGTATAGATTCTTAGCACTACGTCTCCTATAACGCTTACCAAACATAACCTGTGAATACATACAATAGAAGCATCTTGATTGGCATCCTCTACTAGCAAATATACTAACCGTAGGATAGTTTACATGAGCATAAAAGTAATCCCTAATGTCCAGATACTTCTTGTATACCTCGCTAACGAAAGGTAACTCATCAAGATTATCAATATACTCTCGGTCGGGGTTATTAATGACTTTTCCATTTAACATATAACTTATACCAGCTATCTCGTTGTATTGCTTAAGGACACTTAATTTCTCAGCTAGTTCTCTCAGAGTGTAGTCATACTCGTGACGAGCAATGAAATCCACAAATGAGTTCTCTGGAAGAATTTCATCAACACAAGCCGATGCATGAGTTCCAACAAGACATATTTTTGTTTCTGGAAGAGCCACTTTGATTGTATTTGCAAACTGCAGATCACTGTTAATACTTGGAGTTGATGTATCAATGACAATCAATTCCGGATGAAAATCTTTTATTCTGATCAAGGTTTCCTCTTTTGATAAACATTTCGCTGGTGCGTCAATGAGTTGTAACTCATGCCCTTCTTTATCTAAAACGCCCGTAGCATATGACAACCAAAGCGGGAAATAAATAGTCCCACTTTTATTTACTGCAGGGCTTCTTGAACTCTTGGAATACTTGTTGAAAAATGGTGGGTTCAATAGTAGAATTTTCATATGCCCTCTCCTCATATTATATATATCAGAAGTTGTTTTGAACTAGTTGATTGTATCATTGTCTTTTGCTATAAATAATGTTTTATCATGCAAATTAACCAAACACTTATCAACGTATTTCTCTTCGCCTCTTAGTACTACACCTACAGTCCTAAAGATAATTCTTATATCAAGACAGAGGCTGAAATGCTCAACGTAGTAAACATCCAATTTATATCGGTCTTCCAATGGTAGGTAAATGTTGCCGCTAATCTGCGCCAATCCCGTCAGCCCCGGTCTAACGTTCAGTCTCTTTTCTATTTCCTCAGTATAGTCTGCCAGGGATGCCACCCTTTCCGGACGAGGGCCCGCCAAACTCATCTCGCCCTTTAGAACGTTTAGCATTTGCGGGATTTCATCTATCTTGATTCTTCTTAAAAATTTGCCGATAGAAGTAATACGGTTATCGTCCTTCATAACCTCCTGTCCCTTCACCATCTTTTCCGAGCCTATTTTCATTGTACGAAACTTAAATACCTTGAAGAGCTTCCTGTGAAACCCTGGGCGCTCCTGTATGAAGAATACCGGCCCTGGTGATGTAACCTTTATTAATATGGCTATCATGAGCCAAATGGGCAAGAACACTATGAGTACCAAGAAAGCAGCCAAGATGTCAAATGCTCGCTTTATTACCCTCTGAATAAGCTTACTTGCTTTATCTAATCCTGCCATACCTTATCCTTCTATCTGAAAATCCACCGGCACCAAATATCCATCAGACAACTTTATTTCGCCTTCTCGTGCGTCTACTCTCGCAGACCATATCCTTAGCACCTTATCACCATACTTATAGAAAGCACCCGGATAAGGATGAGTAACAGCTCTGATCATTCTGTCTGCTTCATCCATGGTCATTGAAGTTAGTATCTCGCCGTCTTCAGGTTTACGCCCCGGCCATTCGGTAATTTCAGCTTCATTCTGCTTTAAAAGTGTCATACGGTTATTTACGATGTCGTTCCAGTACTTTGCTATCAATTCAATATGCATCTCATTTACCTTATTGTAAAGCTCAGTTGCGGTAATTTTATCGTCAAGCTCAATTACGCCTAGTCCGATAATTTCTCCAGTATCAACACCTTCATCTAACTTAAACATTGTTACACCGGTTTTTTTAAGTCCTTTGATGATAGCCCATGGGATAGCAGCCCTTCCTCTCCCTTTAGGTAATAAAGTTGGATGCATTCCGATGCAGCCATTGGTCGGGGTATTAAGTAACTCTACCTTAGCTATCTGCGACCAGCCAATAATAAAAAGCCAATCTATTTGATGTTCTGTCAAAGCCTCAATAACTTCTTTATCGTTAATGTTGTTAATCTTTAAAAGTGGCACGTTCTGCTCTTTCGCTATATCATCAAGATAAATTCTACCAGACTTGGTTTCTGCTTTTTCATCCTTAAGTGTTATGAGCAAATGCAAATCCCCGCCAATTTCAAATATTTGTTCAATACAACTAAGTCCCAACTGGACACAGGTTGCAAATGCCATTTTCAAATTACTTCACCCCATAACTAAATGTTACTCTCCTTATCAATTCTTCTAAATACGTTTTCAAAAGCTTCAGCATACTGCACCCCAACTTGACTGCCTCTATATGCTGCAAGTCCTTTAAGAGTTTCAATACTTCTTGGATGAGGATAATCCCTCATGACCCCTCGATAAGCAGACAAAGCTTCAATCTTCTTATTAATTCTTTCTTCTCCGACTTCTATGAAAACATTAGGTGTAAATTGTCTAATGCTATAATTAAGGCCCCACTCTGTTGCAGAGGGTACTTCCATAAACAATAGTTCCTTTAGTGGAGCAACATCGGCTCTTCTTTGAAATAACCTAGAGGCCGCTTGACAAGCAATGGAAGTATGATAGTGATCATTATTTAAATCAGCAGGATGATGTGTGAAAATCACATCCGCCCCTGTCTCAATAATTGCTTGTTCTATAAACTGAACTAAATCCAAATGTTTTTCTGTATTAAATGCTATATTGGGGAAGTGTCCTTTTGTGACTCTTTTAACCCCTAAAAGAGTTATGGCTTCATTGATATCTTGGTCCAAATGTTTTGTAGTTGGTCTATGTTGTCTAGCATCGACATCTCCAGATAAGATGCAAATATTTACTTCACGACCAACTTCAGCCAGTTTTAATATAGTAGCTCCGGCACCTAAAATTTCATCATCAGGATGTGCTACCACTATTAAATAAGACAACGGCTTGTCCTCCCTTACTTCGTATAAATCCGTCATGGACTCCCTAATCTTCGGCGACCTTCCTCCTGCTGAAGGTACTTCCCGCCGTTTTTTATTGTCATTAACTCTCCCTTTTTAAAAAGAGTTGGAGTATTCGGAAATGATGGGTTGCCACCATTGTCGTAATCCCATCCTCCACCGCAGTCCTGGCCATTCCGACATTTACTAATGTACCATAATTAATTGTCTAAGTCCCAAAAATAATGTCAGACCCAAAGCAAAAAAATCCTCGAAATTACAAGAAACTCCATATCTTTTCTTTGCATTTTTGCCAGATATTGATCATCGGCCCATCAATACTTATTGGTGTTATCGGTATTAGGTCCTCCCCGTTTATTACCTTATTCGAATACCCCATCACTGTGTTTTTTTGTCCGGCTCTGAATTTTTCTATAGTATCCAATGCCTTCCGGATTCGGGTTGTTCTGCGATTACACGAATGCCCATCTGATCCAATAAAATGAATCAGCCCATTAATTATCAAAATCCGGGCTGCTTTTTGGACTTTCTTTCCGTATAATCCGTTAATGCTGCCACCGTTTATCTGCATAAGGCAGCCCCTGTTTACAAGGTTCAGGAACAGCTCCGGTTTGCCTGCCAGCTCAACATTTCTTTCAGGATGAGCAATCACAGGGGTTACCCCCATCACCTTTAAATCAAAAAGAACCTGCTCCGCATAGCTGGGCACACACTGCAAGGGCAGCTCTACTAAAAGGTGTTTCCCTTTATTGTTGACTGTCATCAGCTCCCCTTTTTGCAGGCGGGCGGGGGTGTCAGGGCTCAGGAATACCTCACAGCCCGGAAGAACCTTTAACAGAATGTTCACTTCATAAAGGACCCGCTGAAACTCGGTGACTTTCCCCAGGATTAAATCCCTGTTATTCTCCATGCTCCCTTCAATAAAATGAGGAGTAGCAACCATCGTCGTAATCCCATCTTCCACAGCAATCCGTGCCATTGCCAGGGCGGTCTCCATGTCAGGGGCCCCGTCATCCAGGCCGGGGAGGATATGGGAATGAAAATCAAGCATTTAAGTTCCGGCCTTTCTTCTCCCCGTAATAATAGTAATACTGATAATCCTCACCTGAATAATTAACCCCGTAGAGCACAGTGCCAATAATTTTACCGTTAGCTTTTTCAATCTGTTCTTTGGCCTGTTTAGCCATGTCAATTTTCGCCACCCCGGACCTTAGTACCAGAATCACCCCGTCTACCTGGGCTGACAGCACTGCGGCATCGGTGACGGCAACTGTGGGTGGGCTGTCAATAAGAACAGTATCGTACTTATTTTTCAATTGCTGAAGAAGACCCTTCATCCGCTCGCAGCCTAAAAGCTCAGAGGGGTTGGGAGGAATCGGGCCGGAGGTCAGCACCGAAAGGTTGTTGACTCTTGTAAACTGGACAGCGCTTTCTAAGGGCAGCTGTTCCACCAGGATATTGGTTAAACCCTGTTTGTTCGGTAATTCAAAAACCTTATGCTGGACAGGTTTTCGCAAATCACAATCTATGATTAAAACCTGCATCCCTGTTTGGGCTATTGCTACCGCCAAATTGGCCAATGTGGTTGACTTACCTTCCCCTGTGCCGGCGCTGGTAACTAAAATAGTCTTAAAGGGGTTGTCCATACCCGAAAAATGTATATTTGTCCTAAGGGTCCTATATGCCTCAGCTATTGGAGACTTGGGTTTGTTATGGGTGATTAAATGCCTGTGTTCTTCATTTTTCAATGAATCACACCCCTTCCTGTTCCATATCTTCCGCCTGAGCCAGGGGAATCGCCCCTAAAATCGGCAGTCCCAGGTGCTGTTCAACATCTTCAGCTTTATTAATTGTATTATCCGTAAGTTCCAGGATCAAGGCCAGGCCTACCGATATCATTAAACCAAGAACCAGGGCAATGGCTATATTAAGCATTTTTCTAGGGCTGATGGGGTTGTTTTGGGGATAAGCGGGAGTTACTATCTGCAGGCTGGTTTGACTGAGGTTTACTGCCTTAACAATCTCCACCTGGGTCAGCTTTTCAGCCAAAACATCTCTGGTCTGCTTAATCTGATCAACCTTTTCCTGCAATAACGTATCAGTTTCACGTTTACTGCTTAATTCCGCCTGAAGGGTTTTTAATTCATTTTGCAGCTTCTCAACTTGTCCATTAATGCTGTTTTTCTTAGCCTCAATCTGCGCCAGTTCAACCTCCTGCTGGGCAAACAGTCGAGACAATTCCGCGTAAGCAGGATTAATTTCCTCGGTTTCAATAAGTTTTCCCGTTTCAGGATCTAATTTCTTAATACTAATTTTCTGAGGAACTGTTTTCAGCCTCTGTTCGGCAGCCGTCTTCCCAGCCAGTGACTGTTGATAATCCGCTTCCACCAGCAAAAGCCGGCTTTGGGAATTTGCCAGGTTATTGTTTTTATTCTGAGCCTCCTGTTCCAAAAAAGCCACGTTCCGGGCCTGATTGCGGTATTTATTCAGTTCACCCGCAGCTATGTTTAATTCTTTATTCTTTTCTGATAACTGTTTGGTAAGGAATTCGGCAGAACGGACTAACTGCTGTTCATTAGCCGAGCCGACAAATTCCAAAAACTTCTCAGCCGTTGTATTCGCGATTTTAGCCGCTAACACAGGATCGTTATTTTTCACTGACAATTCAATAAGGTTGGTTTCCGGAACAGCTTTCACATCAATTAGACCTGCCAGTGTATTCGGGTCATAAATGGCCTGATCCAGTTTTAAGGCCTGAATAACATTTCTCATCAGGGCCTCATTTTTGATTTGCCCAACATAGGTTTTGATAGTCATCTGGGGTAAACGGGAAAGGGAACTGACTACCCCCTCCAGGTCATCAGACTGGTCCTGCCTTTGTGTGGCTTTAGGATCCTGGTACTCTTTAACCATGATAACTGTCTTACTTTGGTACACAGGTGACAACACAAAGAAACTTAGTATCCCGCTGGTCATAACTGCCAATAGGGTAATTCCGGCAATTAACCATTTCCTTTTCAGCAGTATTTTCAAATATACTCTTAAATCAATACTTTCCAAATCAACAAATTCCGGCTTGTCCATTGTTTCCCCCTATTTTTACGATATATTATAGCTATCAAGGATTTCTGTTCTACGGTGTTACCTGCAGGAGCTTCCGGAATTCCGCAGCTAACCCGGGAAGGTTTTCAGCCAGTTGAGTAATTTCACGTTGGGCTTCGTCCAGATTGCCCTCTTTAGCTTTAACAGCATTAAGATAAAGCAGCGCTTCGGTGCGCAATGGTTCCGCCAGCGATTGGTCTGCCTCAATGGCCCCTTTCAGCAAAGTTCGGGCTTTACTGTAATCACCCAACAGGTATGCCGCCTCACCTTCAAACAGGTTAATTACCGGGGTAACCTGTAGAGGGTCGCCCTGCCCCACGGTTGAGTGGTCTAGTCCCTTGATTTTTTCAACCAATTGTGTCCTTAACCCAGAAGTTTTCCGCCAGCATGTCCTGGCTTTTTCTTTTTCTCCACTCTCGTACAGATAGCGGCCTGAGGCTATATACATCTTACCCAGGATTTCAAAATTATGTACATCCAAAGGATTCTGCGCCACCAGGCTTTCGGCATCCTCAACTGCCCGCTCAACCTGGCCTGATAAAAGTGAAACAAGCATTAAACGCAGGCGGACCTGATAGTTATATGGGTCATATTTAACCGCCCGGCGGGCATAATCCCGGGCCAGGTCAAGCTGGGACCGGTCATTGGCGGCTATTCCTTTGATTGTGTAAACATGGGCCAAATCAGCCGCGTAACTGGCGCTAAGGGGATCAAGCCGGACTGCTTGCAGCAGCTTCTTTTCCGCCTCGACCCAATTCCTGCCGGTCATAGCTTTGGCCCCTTCGGCCCCGGCTTCACCGGCCTTATATAGGCTAAACCCAGGAATAAACAGCACAGCTGCCCCCAACGTACCGGCCAACAGGGTAAGCAGCGCTTTTTTAGAATTACCGTGAACAGGGCTGTCACATGGAAGGTATAACTTCCCAGCTCCTCTGGTAATTCCCCATAGGCCCCATAAGACAATACCCATCGCCCCCATAGACAAATCAAAGTCATAGATGCTGTGAATGCCTAATGTGACAGCGCCAATCCCGGCGCCCCAGACTAAAATCCAACTGTCTTCCTCTAATCTGGCCCGCCATAACCGGTACAGGTTCTTTAACCAGAAGATCCAGATGGCGCACAAAGCAAACAGCCCTAAAAATCCGGTTTCTACCAGTACTTTGGCCGGATAATTGTGGGTCTCGGAACTATATATAAGGTATGGCATATAGCGGTGATAAAGGGCATTCCATCCTTCCCCGCCAAGGCCGTTAAAGGGATAATCCAGGGCCATTTTAAAGGCAGTTTTGTTTAAATCTAACCTGGCCACAAAGCTGGTATCCTGATTATTAATAGTACCGGCCCGGTTCAATGCATCAGCAGGAGCAAACTGGGCCGCTACAGACGGTACGGCCTGAGCCGTATAGGTCACATAAACGACTGCCACTACCAGGGCATAGGCTGCCACCCCTGCCCCAAACAGCTTACGGGTACCTGCCCTGACCTCCCGCCTGTCCATCCAGGCAATAACCAAATCATAACCCCACTGAGCGGCTGCTGTAATTATCATCCCCAAAACTATGTACTTCAGGGCGCCCTGCCCTGTCCCGGCCAACATTCTTGGGATCAGAACCCTGGCTGCCTGAAGGCCGACTCCTAAAGCTATAACCAGGTTATAAAAAGTTGAAAAACGATAATACTTAGGCATTCCTATAAAGAATAAAATCAAGACCAGGGGGTAAAGGAACCAACTGCCCCTGGACTGTGAAGCCACGATAACTGCCATCAGAAGCATATTGCCTGTCATATATATTATCTTACCTGCCCTGGTCCGGCTCGTGTTCAGCAGGGCAAAACCAAGAAAAGTGGCCAGAGCAAGAAAAGCGGCGGTTGTGTTAGGGTACTGCAGAGTAGAATAAATCCTGTTTCCTACAATGGCCGCCGGGTATTTAATATACCCCATAGCCGCCCCCAGGCCGACTGCCGCGACACCTACCGCGCTAATAAAAATAGCCCTGTACAGGACTTTGATATCCTTCTCTGACTTAACGGTCTGGGCTGCAATCCAATAGACCATGAAGTAATTGATTACCTTTAACAGTTCACCCACGGCGCCCCGCATATTAACCGCGCCGATTAAAGAAAGGGCATAGATTAAAATAAAGGCTGAAATGGAATAATCGAGAGGCCCCTTGAGAAATGATACCTCCCGCCGCAGCAGCTTATCATACCAGCACAGGGCAAATAAAACGGCGGTAAACATATGGGTCATCAACAATTCGGGGGCGAAAAACAGCCCCCGCAGAAAAGGCGGGTAAAACAGCAGGAAAACCAAACCTATCTTTACAAATACACGCAGGTTTATATTTAATATTGGCTTGAAATTAGAATCAACCTGTTTCGACATGGTTAGCAATCGTTTCCCCTTTACGCTCATCTGTATTTGTATAATTCGACATCAACAAATATTTTCCTCCTAATTTTTTCAAACTTTCTGGCAATATGGAAAGCAGGACAGAAAAAAACGGGTGGTTACCCGATAATGTTTTCTACCTGTTCTTCTTTTAGGATTTTGGTGATAAAAAGGTCCAGGCGCTTGGAGAGATCTATCTCTTTTATGAAATGGACCTTCTGAGCATCCCGGTCATACATGATCCTTATAACAGGCCGGGTCTGGCGGCCTTTATTCATATCAACCACTACGCCAATCTCCCCGTTATTCAGGGAAACCACACTTCCCAGAGGATAAATAGCTACATTTTCAACAAAGACTCTGAGAACCTCGGCATCAAACAGCCCGGAGGAATTTACGATAATATCCACTGCCTGGTGGGGGAAAAACGCTTTCCGGAAGGGCCGGTCGGCCAGCAGGGCATCAAACACATCAGCTACCGCAACAATCCGCGCAAATAACCCTATCTCATCACCCCGCAGCCCGTTCGGGTAGCCTGACCCGTCAAGCCGCTCATGGTGCTGGAGGGCGGTGAGGATGACGGTTTCCGGCAGCTGGCGATAGATTTTGAGCATATCGTAACCGTAAATACTGTGCCTCTTAACCTGTTCGAATTCTTCCACAGTGAGGGCGGAAGGTTTATACAGGATAGTTTTGGGCACCCGGTTCCTGCCCACGTCATGCAGCAGCGCCGCCAGGCCCAAGTCTTTGAGCTGGTCCCTCTTGAGTTTGAGAAAAAGGCCGACAATAAGAGAAAGCATACATACATTAACAGAATGGGTAAAGATGTAGGAATCCGAACCCCTGACCTCAGTCAGGTGAAGCATTACACACCGGTCTTTCAGGACCTGGCGCAGCATCTCGTTGATGCTCCGCTTAACTGTCCCCTGTTCCAAAGGACTAGTCAATGTGATATCCTTAAATATTTCCCGGACGACCCGTGTTATTTCATCCCGGGTGATTTCCTTTTCTGTAGAGGAGACTGTTTTCCTGTCTTTAACTTCGACGAATTCAATTCCGGCATCAAGGATTTGTTTTATACAGTCCGGCTCGACTACCGTTCCGGGGGTGTACATCATTGTACCGTCAGCAGTGCACACCGCTTTCCCGATTACCATTCCTATTTGAAGTTGTTCAACAAGAACTTTTTTCATGTTTTCCACCTTCGCAGTCTGCTTAATTGAAGAAAACGGGTGTGGACAGGTAGCGTTCACCCGTATCAGGTAAAATCGTCACGATAAGTTTCCCTCTGTTCTCTTTCCGCTTAGCAACTTCCACAGCGGCAGACAAAGCCGCTCCCGACGATATCCCGGCCAGCACTCCTTCCTCCCTGGCCAGCCTGCGGGTCATCAAAAACGCCTGGTCATTCGTAACCTGTATAATTTCATCAAGAAGCCCGGGCTGCAGTACTTCCGGCACAAACCCGGCGCCTATCCCCTGAATTCTGTGAGAACCGGGACTGCCGCCTGACAAAACCGGAGAATCAGCAGGCTCAACCGCTGCTACATTAACTCCCGGTTTTCTTTCTTTAAGTAATTTGGCGATTCCTGTGATAGTTCCTCCTGTACCAACCCCTGCCACTACGATATCTACCTTTCCGTCCGTGTCCTGCCAAATTTCCTCAGCTGTCGTGAGTACATGAATTTCAGGGTTGGCCGGGTTTTTAAACTGCTGGGGAATAAATGAATCGGGGTATTTCCCGGCCAATTCTTCAGCAATTTCGACCGCTCCTTCCATGCCCCTGTCTCCCGGAGTAAGTACTATCTCTGCACCAAAGGCCTTCAGCAGACTTCTCCGCTCAATACTAAACGTATCAGGCATCGTTAAGATCAGGCGGTATCCCTTGGAGGCCGCAATGTAGGCCAGGGCAATGCCTGTGTTCCCACTGGTAGGTTCGATAATAACAGTATTAGGATTAATTAAACCGTTCTCTTCAGCCCTTTTTATCATGTTATATCCGATCCGGTCTTTAATACTGCCACCCGGATTAAACGCTTCCAGTTTGACTAAGATTTCCGCCTGCAGTCCTCGTGATATCCGGTTAATTTTAAGTAGTGGCGTGTGCCCTATCAGTTCTGTTATACTTGAAGCAACCTTCAAAGCAATCCCCTCCATCTATAGTATTCCTACCATTTTAATAAGATATAATTTCCCTTTAGTTTACAATATTATCGAAGTATTGTCAACAACAGCGTCCCTTCTCAAGAATTATATTTACCTGGATGGAAGGAACCATGTGGTAAACGACGAAAACCTTATACATAGTAGCAGGAGGGATTTCTTTTGTCGAAAACCAAAAAATTAATGAGATACCTTAATAGTTACCTGAGTGCAGTCGAATCCCAGAATTACGCGGACTTAAAGGAATGCATCGAGTCCGATTTGGTCTGGACCGACGGGCACGCCCGCTTGAACCCGACCGCTTACGAGCTTTTTGCCAGCCACGAGCACTTTGATCTGACCAGAGAGGACATTTTTAAATTCTCCGGCATCGCCCTTGGCCCTGAAGCTTTTGAGGAGCCGGCTAAAGCGGTCGAAAGAATCTGGCAGAAACGCCTGCCCGAACTGTTCCCTGGTTATGAATTTATCATTTATAAAGACCATGACTGCAGGCAGCTGGCTTTTTGCCGGAAAAGGACCGGTGATACAGATGACCCGGACGAGATAATCACCTGCCTGGCTCACAAACACCGCAATGTCAGGTGGAATGCTCTTTTATCAGCCGCCCTCTTCCCTCATCCGAAACTCGTCCCCCACCTTATTAAACAGCTTGATGATAAAAACCCCTTCAACGTATTAAGGGCTATTATAGCCTTAGGAGCATCAAAAGACGAAAAAGTAATTGAGGTTTTACAAAAACGTTTTCTCAAGCTGGAAAGGAATCCTGACGGTAAATATTTTGTCGATGATTTCCTGGCCTATGATTTATTTAAATCCCTGCTTAACCTGGGGAATGAGGGTTATAAACTAGTCTTCGGTCTGTTTAAAAACTATCAAAATATCGATACCCGGACCCTTGAATATCTATGTGAACTCATCGGTGGGATGAGCAGCCCCGAAGCCCTTGAAATTATGCTGGAAATTTATTTTGGCCAACCGGAAGCGGCCGAATGCGTCTTGACCGGTCTTCTCAGGATGGAAAAGGAAGCGTTTCCCCGAATCATTCCCCACCTTTCCGCAAAGTCCCCGGAGACCCGGCAAAAAGCCATCTTCTTTTTGGCGAACTGTTTCCTTAAGGAAGCCAGAAAACACCTGGTCCAGGGGCTGCAAGACAGGAACAGGCGCGTCAGGGAAGCTGCCGTCTATGGAATCAGCAGGTTTTATCACCGGACCCGCCGGGAACTGCTGCAAAAAGCCCTGCAGGACAGGGCGCTCAGTGTACGGGTAAAAGCGGTGGAAGCGCTGGGAAGCCTAAATAACCCAAGGCTTTTCCGAATAATTCAGGTCTTGTGTCAGGACAAATGTCCCCACATGAGACGCGCGGCCATAAGGGCCGTGGTATCCCTTGGCTCTAAAACAGGGATGAACTTCTTAAGCAATTTGTACGATAACTCATCCAGACAGGACAGGTTAGTGATTATTGATTCCCTATATGATTACACCGGCAGGGACACATACCTCAAGCCTCTGATCACAAAAGCCCTGGCCAGCGGTGACAGGCAAATCACTAGAGCAGCTAATACCCTTATAGAAATGATGTAAAAAGAGGGCCCAAAGCAATCCGCCACTTACCGAAGATACTGGCAGAGCCGCAGGGCCAGGGGTTTCCCCATTTTGTCGGAACGGCGGGCGCCAGTTTTACCCGTTATCAATCAGAGCCCGAGGTTCCGGTAATAAAATGGGGACGCTAGAACTGGCGGAGCCGCCCAGCGACACGGACGTCGCTTGGGCGGGTGAAACCCAAGGCTCTGCCAGTATCTGAGGTTAGTGGCGGACAAGGAGAACAAGAGAAAACCGGTTGCGGGTAGCCAGCCCCTCGACCCACACTTATTTGTCAACAAACCCAGCCGGCAGTTTGCTTGGAAGAATACCTGCCTCTTCCTTGCTATTCAGTCCAAAACAAAAAGGGCGCCTCTTTAAGACGCCCTTTTTTTACAGCACTTTTCTTACATCATGCCTGGCATTCCACCCATACCGCCTGGCATCATCCCACCGCCATCTTTTTCGGGTTTATCAGACACAAGAGTCTCGGTTGTCAACAGCATAGCCGCAATACTGGCGGCATTTTGCAGAGCCGAGCGGGTGACCTTGGCCGGGTCAACGATACCTGCCTCAATCATGTCTACATATTCCTCGGTAGCGGCATTGAAACCAACACCGGTTTTCTGGGACTTAACCTTTTCTACAATAACAGAGCCTTCCAGTCCGGCATTGTTGGCAATCTGACGGACAGGTTCTTCCAGAGCCTTTCTGACTATTTCCACACCGGTGGCTATTTCGCCGCTGGCCTTAATAGTGTCCAGAGCCGAGGTTATGTTGATGTATGCAGTCCCGCCGCCCGGTACAATACCTTCTTCAACAGCAGCCCGGGTTGCGTTAAGGGCGTCCTCAATGCGCAGTTTCTTTTCTTTCAGTTCGGTTTCGGTGGCTGCTCCAACCTCAATCACAGCAACACCGCCGGATAATTTAGCGAGACGCTCCTGAAGTTTTTCCCGGTCGAAATCGGAAGTGGTTTCCTCAATCATGTTTTTAATCTGGGCAATTCTCTTTTCAATATTTTCCTGTTTGCCTGCACCGCCGACAATAATTGTTTCTTCTTTTTTAACCTTGACCTGGCGGCAGCGGCCCAGCATCTCAAGTGTAGCATTTTCGAGTTTAAGCCCGAGGTCCTCAGATATAACCTGACCACCGGTCAGGATAGAGATATCTTCCAGCATGGCCTTACGCCTGTCACCAAAACCGGGGGCCTTAACAGAAACACAGGTAAAGGTCCCGCGCAGTTTGTTTACAACGAGAGTTGCCATGGCTTCGCCTTCAACATCTTCGGCAATAATCAGCAGAGGCTTGCCGGACTGGACCACTTTCTCGAGTATCGGCAGGATGTCAGCAATAGCGCTGATTTTCTTTTCAACGATGAGTATGTATGGTTCGTTGAGTACGGCTTCCATTTTATCCGCATCGGTAACCATGTATGCGGAAATATAGCCCCGGTCAAAGTTCATTCCTTCCACTACATCCAGTGTGGTTGTTAAACCCTTGGACTCTTCTACAGTGATAACCCCGTCCTTACCTACCTTTTCCATTGCTTCGGCAATCAGTTTACCAATTTCCTCATCACTGGCAGCAATCGAAGCTACCTGGGCAATAGCGTTCTTTTCTTCAATCGGTTTGGCGATTTTCTTGATTTCATCAACCAATACGGCAACAGCCTTCTCAATACCCTTCTTGATAATCATAGGATTGGCGCCTGCGGCTACGTTTTTCAAGCCTTCCCGGATGATCGCCTGGGCCAGCACGGTTGCGGTTGTGGTACCGTCACCGGCAACATCGTTGGTTTTGGTAGCAACCTCTTTAAGCAGTTGGGCCCCCATGTTTTCAAAGTTGTCAGGAAGTTCGATCTCCCTGGCAATAGTAACGCCGTCATTAGTAATCATCGGTGAACCAAATTTCTTGTCCAGAACCACGTTCCGGCCTTTCGGCCCAAGAGTTACCCGTACGGCATCAGCAAGCTGGTTAACACCGCGTTCGAGAGCGCGACGGGCTTCTTCAGCAAATAATATTTCCTTAGCCAAAATCTTCAACCTCCTTAGATTCAATAACTTGTTGGTTAATCTACAATTGCCAGAACGTCTCTTTCATTCAAGATCATGCATTCTTCACCATCGATCTTGATTTCGTTGCCGGCATATTTGGAGTAAATAACTTTGTCGCCGACTTTAACCTCTAGGGCTACCTTTTGGCCGTTTTCCAGCATTTTACCGGTCCCTACGGCAAGAACTTCTCCCTGCTGAGGCTTTTCTTTGGCAGTATCGGGAAGTACGATCCCACTGGCGGTTTTTTCTTCAGCAGCCAAAGGTTTGAGTAAGATTCTGTCACCCAAAGGTTTTACATTCATTTGTTGACCCCTCCTTCATTATAGTTATTATGTTTATTTGATTTTTGTTAGCACTCGATAGTGTCGAGTGCTAACACACTATTAATAATATAAAATGAGAAATGGAAAATCAACTGCCCGTAAACAGGAAAATTGCAGGGTTTTTCCCCATTATCTCATTATATGTCTGGATTGCCTCAATTTTCTTCTATTAGACGTTATTTCTTAATCAGAGCTGAAATAGGCACAAAAAACAGTCACACAACATATTATTTTCCATTTTAAGGTGATTTTATACGCAATTAATACAATCCGGGCATAGAAATCCCGGTCGTTTTCACGACCGGGATTTAATTAACTTCCTGATCCACATTCGGATGCCGTTCCCTTAAGTATATCTAAGCCGTGGGGCAGGGCAGGCAGTATCCAGCCCAGGTTTTCCCTCACAGCTTTAGGACTCCCCGGCAGGTTAATGATCAGGGTCTGTTTTCTGATCCCGGCCGCAGCCCGGGAGAGAACAGCCCTGGGGGTTATCTTGAAACTCTCTGCCCGCATCAGCTCCGGGATGCCCGGCGCCAAACGGTCGATGACAGCCAGGGTGGCCTCAGGGGTGACGTCCCGAAGGCTAAAACCGGTGCCTCCGGTAGTGAGTATCAAGTCAAGCCCTTTATTATCCGTAAATTCAATGAGCTTATTTTTAATCTGTTCCTCTTCATCCGGGACAATAGCATATTCCAGCACTTCCCCGCCAATTTTCGCGACTTCTTCCCTGATTACCCGGGCGCTTAAGTCTTCCCGTTCTCCCCGGCTGCCCTTGTCACTGGCAGTGATTATCCCAACCCTATACATGTTCCATCACCTCTATGGCATCCCCTGTTTTAACAGGCCCGCCTTTCAGGATAATGATGAAAATACCCTCCTTGGGCATGACACAGTCCCCGGCCTGATAGTAGATGGCACAACGGTCATGACAGACCTTGCCGATCTGGGTAACCTCCCCTTCCGCCTCGGAACCAATCTTAAGTTTCGTCCCAATAGGCAGTTCAACCAACACGATACCCTCGGTGGTAAGGTTTTCGGCAAAATCACCCGGGTTAACGTCGAGCCCTTTCTGCCTCATTTTTTCAATACTTTCCAAAGCCAGCAGGCTTACCTGGCGGTGCCAGTCACCCGCATGGGCGTCACCTTCGAGTCCGTGTCCGGGGATTAACAGACCCTGACCGATATTCGCTTTGCGCATCCCTTTATGTTCACTTGTACAAACAGCAATTATTTTTCCGGCCACTTCTTTTCACCCTTTCTCATGTACTGACCGCTTTTGCCCCCGGTCTTCTCAATCAGCCTGATATTCCCTACGACCATATCTTTGTCTATGGCTTTACACATATCATAAATTGTCAGCCCGGCTGTGGAAACAGCTGTCAGGGCTTCCATTTCCACCCCGGTTTTGCCGGTGGTCCTGACAACAGCCTGAATTTCTACAGTTGAACAGTCGTCATGCAAATTAAAATTTAAATCCGCGCTGGTAATGAGGAGATGGTGACACATCGGAATAAGGATCCCGGTCTGTTTCACTGCCATAATACCGGCCACCTGAGCCACTGCCAAAACGTTGCCTTTGGCCACCAGTCCGTCCTTTATGGCCTGCAGGGTTTCCGGCTTCATCTTGACCTCTCCCCTGGCTATAGCAGTCCTTACCGTGTCACTTTTAGCCGTAACATCCACCATCCTTGCCCGCCCATAGCGGTTGAAGTGAGTCAGATCATTCATGTATATCAATCCTTTCTTAGCAGTTGCTAGTTGCTAGTTGCTAGTTCCTAGTTGCTAGTGAAAAAAAACCGTAAACCAGCGGTTGGCATCCCGATTATAATTCGGAAGGTTTGCGCTAGCAAACCAACCTTTTTGCCGGGTTCCGCTCAATGCGGAACCCGGCTGTGACCCCAAAATATTCCCTTAGGCTCTAAGCTCTAAGCCTAGGCACTAGCAACTAGCAACTAGCAACTTTTCAGCCCCCGATTTGGGTCATAACCCGCTTATTGCCGGCCCAGCCTGTCTTGGTCAGGTCATGTTTCTCCGGTTTGCTTTCTGCCGCCAGTTTTATTATATCTGCGAGTTCCTGAAGAGAAGCCCCTTCCCGCAAAGGAGTCTTTAAGTCGATTTCCTCCGGCGACTGCAGGCATGGGCGCAGCCGGCCTTCGGCAGTAAGCCGCAGACGGTTACAGCCGGCACAGAAATGATTGCTGATAGGGCTAATAAAACCTATCGTGCCAGAAGCCCCGGGAATTTTGTAGTACTTCGCCGGTCCACCCCCGGCCACTTCCTTTTCAGGAACTATGACGTGTTTTGCACTGATACTCTTAATCAATTCGTCTGTCGAAATATAGCCGTCCCGGGCCATTGAACTGCACGCTCCGATGGGCATTAATTCAATAAAGCGGACATGCAGGGGTATTTTCCTGGTTAACTCAACAAAATCCTGGATTTCGTCAGAATTGAATCCCCTGATCATAACCGTATTGATTTTCACCGGGTCAAACCCCGCATCCCGGGCAGCTTCGATTCCCCGCCAGACATCACTTAACCGGCCGCCCCTGGTTATCTGGGCGAATTTTTCCGGGAATAGGGTATCCAGACTTATATTGACGCGTTTTAACCCCGCTTTCCGCAAGCCGGCCGCCAACCGGGGCAGGAGTATACCATTGGTCGTTAAAGCAATATCATCAATTTCCGGAATCTTATTAACCATCCCAATAAGTTCAGTCATGCCCTTTCTGACGAGAGGCTCCCCCCCTGTAAAGCGGACCTTTCTGATGCCGGCGATGACGGCGCTTTCCACTACCCGGGCGATTTCCTCCAGGCTCAGGATCTCCTCATGCCGAACCTGCTCAATCCCCCCCTCAGGCATACAGTAAACACACCTGAGGTTGCATTTATCAGTCACAGATATCCTGAGATAATTGATATTACGTTGGTAAGTATCTTGCATGAAGTGTATTCCTCCCTAGTTAGTGGGGAGTGGGAAGTGGGGAGTGATGAGTGGCGGAGAATTTCACTCTCCACTCTCCACTCTTCACTCTCCACTCTCCACTGTCACTTTTTAGCTGTTCTGTATACAACCTTCCCGGTGTCACGGGTGGAGTACCCGCCCAATGCTTCCACCTGGCTGCGGAAATTAGGGTCGGCCAGAACTTCAAGGATGCTTGTAATATAAGGTGTCTCCCAGTATATCTCCGGGATCACCATGTCGAAACGTTCCTCCTTGATAGGCACAAATCCGAGGTTTAGGGCGTTAGCCGCAGCCATGATACCAAGCCCCACATCGGCGCTGGCGCCTGCCACGGCGGCAGCCACAGACATGTGGGTATATTCTTCTCTTTCATACCCCTCAACATCCTCAGGGTCCACACCCTCACGTTTTAGGTTATAGTCGAGAAGCAGTCTTGTCCCGGCCCCCTTCTGGCGGTTTACATACCTCATATTCGGCCTGGCCAGATCAATAAATGTTCTTATACACCGGGGATTACCCTTATATACAATGAATCCCTGCTGCCTGTACATAAGGTTGACAACCACAACCGATACCCCGGGGAGCAGTTTCTCTATATATGGGATGTTGTATTCCCCCGTCTCTTCATCCAATAGGTGAATACCGGCCAGATGGGCCTCTCCGCGGCGGAGGGCTAACAGCCCACCCATGCTGCCCACATGAGCTGAAGACAGGCCGCGGCCCGGATAAAGCTTCCTAAGGCAGTTTCCCAGGATGTCTATCGAAACATCATGACTGCCGATAATCACTGTAGTATTATCTATTTCCGCCTGACCGCGCAGGAGTTCAACCTCGACCTCCGCACCGGCCTCAAAACCCTCCATGAATCTGGGCGCCTTTAATATGCCGTCTGCCCTAATCAGGGAAGTCAGCACCCCCGCCCCCCGTGAAATCGGAGTGGCAATCATTTTCCCCCCGACCCGGCCCAGTTTTACGCGGACAAATTCGTCAACCCCCTGAGGAGAAACAAGTTTCCGGGACAAAGCAGCCCGGACAAACTCCCGCAGGGGAAGACTTTGGCCTGATTTAGCTGCTATAACGGGTTTAAGGTATAATTCACAGGCCAGGATAGCTGATACCGGGTAACCGGGAATCCCTAAGACCGGTTTTCCTTCTATAACCCCTAGTACCACGGGTTTTCCCGGTTTTACAGCCACCCCGTGAATAACGACTTCACCCAGTTCCCGGATAATTGCTGCTGTAAAATCTTCCGACCCGGCCGAGGAACCGGCATTAATTACAATAATATCAGCTGACCGGACCGCCTGTAAAAGGCGTTCCTTCAATAAATCGTAATTATCGGCAGTAATCTCATACCTGACTGCCCGCCCGCCCCATTCTTCAACCATCCCGCCGATAATTCTGGAATTGTACTCTACTATGTCACCCGGTTTAAGCTCGGCCCCGGGCTGGACCAGTTCCGTCCCGGTTGGCAGGACTGCCACTGTGGGGCGCGGGCAAACTAAGACTTCGGTAACCCCGCCGGCCAAGATACCGCCAATGTCCATCGGGCGAAGCACATGATTGGCTGGGACAATCATCTCTGTGGCCACAACGTCTTCTCCCATTGGCCTAACGTGCTGCCACGGAGAGACAGAGGCCACGATTTCAATCTCCTGATCTGAAATAAAATGCACCTGTTCAATCATTATTACCGCGTCACAACCGGGTGGTACAGGGTCTCCGGTATCTACGGGAAAGGCTTTAACCCCGATTTTCAGGGTGACCGGGGTGGTTTCCGAAGCCTTAAAGGTGTCTTCGGCCCTCACAGCCATCCCATCCATAGCTGAAGCGTGGTAATGAGGTGAGGAAATTTTGGCAAAAACCGGTTCCGCGGTCAGCCTGCCCATGGCAGTGTCAACTGCCACCATTTCACCCGGCAGCGGTTCTAAAGACCCCAACTCGCGAAGTCTCCCAAAATATTTTTGAACCGCCTCTTCCAGAGGAGTGTTATCAAGATAAATGTTTCTCTTCACCAAATCTTCCACCTGCCAAACAAGTAATTTCCTCTTAAAGGATACCACAGATATCCTAGCAGCAAAGCTGCAGTCAAACATTTGAAAAAGGCCGCGGATGACGCGGATAAACGCGGATTAGAACGACGCGGATAAAACATGCTGTGAATTTATAATCTATAATTTATATAAAACAAAAACAAGCACAGGTCATACAAGTTTGCTTTTCTGCCTAACAAAAGTGCAGCTTACAGCAAGCACTATTAATTGAGTTGCTGAAGAAAACATTTACGTAATCCGCGTTAATCAGCGTCATCCGCGGCTATTTTTTATTAAGAGCCGCAGGCAAAGCACTGACAACTGTCAACTGTCAACTTTAATAGAGGATTACCTCGACCTCTTCTCCCGCTTCCAGGCCTTCTTTGGCCATCGGGATGATTACGCAGCCGTCAGCCTTGACCATAGTGGTAATTAACCCGGATTTGCCGAGAATAGGCTCGGCAGTCAACCGGCCGTTTGTTGCCGTGACTGCAACCCTGATATAGTCAACCCTGCCGCTCGCAGATGCCATGCTTCTGCCCATAAAGGCCCGTACAGTACGGCGGCTGGGGGTTGTGAAACCAAGGCCGGAATAAGCCCTGATTAAAGGGACAAGAAATATATCAGCCAAAACCAGAGCAGATGCGGGGTGACCCGGTAATCCAAACACCGGTTTATTGTCAACTACACCCAAAATTGTCGGTTTACCCGGCTTTACAGAGACACCGTGGACCAGCACGCCCGGCTTTCCCAGGGAATTGAGCACTTCGGAAGTAACATCCCTGCTGCCTACCGAGCTTCCCCCGGAAATCACGACAATATCGTTTTCCCGGATGGCTGTTTTCAATACCTGTCCCAGTTGAGCGGGCTCGTCCCTAACAATACCATAGGATAAAGCCTGCCCGCCGGCCTCTTCCACCAAACCCACAACAGCAAAACAATTGATGTCCCTTACCTGTCCGGGACCGGGAATCTGCCCGGGGTCTACAACTTCGTCCCCGGTGGATATAATCCCGATCCGCGGTCTTTGGACGACCTCGCAAACCGTATTTCCTATCCCGGCCATCGCCCCCATCTCCTGAGGCCTGATAACCGTCCCGGCTTTAATGACAACCTGTCCGGCGCCAATGTCTTCACCGCGCCGGACGACGTTCTCTCCTGGGGCTGCAGGTTTAACAACCAATATTGTACTGCTGTCCATCAGTTCGGTGTACTCAATCATCACTACAGCATCAGCCCCGTCAGGCAGCATCCCACCTGTCGAAATCCGGACAGTTCGGCCCGGCTCAACCGGGTCGGGCGCGTTCTCGCCCATGAGGACCTCCCCTGCTATCTCCAGGACAGCGGGCATCGCTTCAGAAGCTCCGAAGGTGTCACGGGCCTTTACCGCATATCCGTCCATCGTGGAACGGCTAAAACCGGGGACATCCACGTCTGATACAATATCACCGGCCAGGATACGGCCGAGTGAGTTTTGTACAGAAATATTCTCTTTTCTGAACCCAGGGAGGGCCAAATTGTTCCTAAATATCTCCCAAGCCTGCTCAACAGACATCAGCTTAAACAGCTCGGCCATTTTAACCTCCTAGAAACACCCGAG
This sequence comes from Firmicutes bacterium HGW-Firmicutes-8, assembly GCA_002840165.1. Taxonomy (GTDB): domain Bacteria; phylum Bacillota; class Thermincolia; order Thermincolales; family UBA2595; genus GW-Firmicutes-8. The sequence goes on along the minus strand of PGZN01000031.1, from coordinate 12,079 downwards.
TTGGCAGTTTTTGATTTTTATTTTTAGTTCGTCTGCCGCTTGTCCGATAATAATAAAATCCACTCCCAGCGCCTTAGCCAGGGAATGAGCCTCCGCACAGCTCAACCGGCCCTCCGGGGCCGCTTTCCGTACAGCTTCTAATACTTTTTCTGGGATCTTGTCCATAATATAACCTCCTTCAGGCCGCTGGCCGCTAAATAAAAAAGCACCCGGAAAGGGTGTGTTTCTAATAAACAATCCTCCTTTCCAAATACGGGAGGCGACCGGGTTTCCACGGACACCCTGCGACCGGAATACCGGTCAAGGCCGACAACCCATGCCAGTTAAGGGTTTAGGGCTGCAAGCTCGGAGTAACATATTTTTTTGAGAAAAGTATCTTACTAGTATTATACCTTTTTTTCATGTGTTTAGCAATCACCAGTTTACCCCGTCAGCAATAGCTGCCGCGATATTTTTGCGAACTCTCAGGACCGCGAAATTGGCCTTTTTCATACCCCGGTCCGGAAAACCGTTACCTGCGTAAAAAACCGGCGTCTCCCAAAGACTGCCCTGATTATCTATCAGGGCAGCCTTTCACTCTCCACTAACCACTCTCCACTCTCCACTCTCCACTCTCCACTATATCAGTTCCGCAGCTAACTGCGCCAGCTCAGACCGCTCACCTTTAACAAAGGTAACGTGGCCGGCTATTTTGACCCCTTTAAATTTCTCTACGACATATATCAAACCGTTACTGTTAGAATCGAGGTAAGGGTGGTCAATCTGGTAGGGGTCACCGGTAAGGACAACTTTAGTCGCTTCACCGGCCCTCGTCAGAATGGTTTTAACTTCATGCGGGGTTAGGTTTTGGGCTTCATCTACGATAATGTATTGGTGGGGCATCGTCCTACCCCTGATATAGGTCAGGGCTTCCAGTTCCAACTGGCCTTTATCCTTGAAGTACCGGATTGTTGTTTCGACATTACTCGTCTTAGGTTTCTCATGGTCGCCTTTGTCTTTTTTTGATTCCTTGCCCTGCCCGAAGATATATTCGAGGTTATCATATATCGGACTCATCCATGGACGCATCTTCTCTTCTTTGTCCCCCGGCAGAAAACCGATATCACCACCGAGAGGGATAACCGGCCTCGTAACAACGAGCTTTTTGTATGTTTCCATGTCGATAGTCTTTTCCAACCCGGCTGCTACAGCCAGAAGGGTTTTGCCTGTTCCAGCCTGGCCCACCAGGGTTACCAGTCTGATACTATCATCCATCAGCAATTCCATGGCGTATCTTTGTTCCCTGTTGCGGGCCCGAATCCCCCATGCTTCGGTATTTGCATAAAGCAGTGGGACAAGACCTTTTTTATCCGGGTTGTAACGGCATAAGGCTGACTGACCGCTGCCGTTGACATCTACAAGGGATACAAACTGGTTGGGATAAAGCGCTTCCGGGTCATCTTCGGGCTTTTCCCAAGGGATAAAACTGTTACTGTAAAACTGATTGATCAGCTCCGGGTTGACCTGAAGTTCAACCGCTCCGGAGTAAAGCTCTTCTATATTTACTTTATCGGTCTTATAATCTTCGGCATCTATTCCGGCGACATCGGCCTTAATCCGCAGGTAGGTGTCCTTTGTAACCAGGACTACCTTTCGATCAGGAAACTCTTCCTGATAAGCCATCGCCACAGCCAGTATCCGGTTATCAGCTTTAAACTGCTCCAGCGCTCCGGACAGCTTCTCTATTTTTTGGTGGTTTAGTTCAACCTTTAGGGTTCCACCATTGTCAAGCTTAACACCTTCAAATATTTTACCCCGATGGCGGAGATCATCAATCATCTTAGCCACACGACGGGCATTTCTCCCGACTTCATCCTGCCGGCGTTTCTGGTTGTCCATTTCCTCAATAGCAATAAGCGGAATTATAACATCATTATCCTGGAATTTGAAGATAGCCTGGGAGTCGTGAAGCAAAACGTTAGTATCAAGGATGAAGATTTTGTTCAAACACATCGCCGCCTTTCATCGTCTTTGAACTGCACTGATTATATTCGACAATATCAAGCCCGTTTCCTCTATTTTAATTAGCTTTATAATTGTTAAAGACTGGTAAACCCGTTTAGTGAAAAAATCAGTCACCGAGGTATATTAACTTGTGTTTATGATCACCGAGTAAAGGTGTTTCACACAGGGTTTCGATAAAACCCGAACCGTATTTGAATAAATACGGGAATATGTTAAAAACCCGCTCCTGCCAGTTGTGCCGCGGGAACAGCTGGTTCTCCATAGTACGGAATCGTTTGATTACAAGGTCGCAGGATTTCCGGTGATACTGATGAGTCTTTTTCTTAAAATGTTCTACCTGGAATACCAACTTGTTCAAGCTTTCATACCCGTGCTTGGCCAGCTCCGGGTCGACTGCGGCAACCCTGGCAATCAAATCCAAATAGGAATTTTTCAGCCCATCCGAAAAGCTGCCAAACAACTCGTCGATGCCAAGGCGGTCCTGGGAATCCAGATACTCACTCAACTTTTTGTTAAGCCCGGAAGCCCCGCAGGTAAATTCGACCCCGTATTTGGCCATGTATTTGGCTGCCCCTCTTTCGATAAGGGTTATATGCACGCGCGGATAAATAACCGGCATTCTCTGGCCAAACAGTGGGTAAACTTCCCGGTAAAGGGCATAGTACGAGATTTCACCGGGTCCGGCAACATAAGCCAGAATTGGCAGCAGGACATCTTGGGCGATAGGACGGAGAACAACATTGGGGCTGAGCAGTTCCGGATTGTTTTTGGCTGTTCCGGTTAAGTCGTCGAGAGACCATTGTCCGGATCCACCCCTAACAGTGTAGTTATCGCCTGACTTCAGCAGGGGAAGCCTTTCTTTGTTAACATAAAGAAATAGGTTAACGTTATTTTCCACCTCTTCTACCTGGGGCTCTACTCCCAAAGCCCTGACCTTGGCCATCCCGGCCCGGACCTTGGCATTCACGAGGTCGGTTTTCTGCAGGAAGTCTGCAAAGGCATCGCTCCATAGCCTGCGCAAACCCCGGTCCAAGGGATTCACGAGAACCAAGCCCTGTTTCTTAAAAAGCCATGACATTACACCCGCAAACCAATCCGCCAGGCTGCCGCTTTGCTCGGCTAATTCCCGGAGCTTGTTTACTATCCCTGTTTTATATTCGGAGGGGTTTGTATCTTCCGCCAGTCGGGCAATTAGGTCATACACCGCTTCTGTTACCGGGATATGACCGACTGAGTATTTACCCGGGGGGTGGTAATCCATCTTCAGGCGGGCCGGTTCCTGTCCTTTGTTTATATAATCCACATGGTCTATTTCCAGATAATCGTGATCCTCAGCCGCCACCCAAAACAGGGGAATTACCTGTAACCCGGTCTTGGCGGTGATTTCCCCGGCCAGCTGGATAGCTGTGATGGCTTTATAAATCGTGTACAAAGGTCCGGTAAACACCCCGGCCTGCTGGCCGGTAACGACTGCAACAGTGTCAGGGTCGGCCAGTTTTTTCAGGTTTTCTCTCGTTTTGTCACCACAATTGAGATGCTCGTTATACTCCGTTAAAATACGGACCAACTCGACGCGGTCCGTATCGTAGTCACGCTTAATAACTTCGTACCTGTCCTTAAATGACGACAATTCATGGGGATTATGCTCAAACAGGTGACTGACTTCCGGATAATCCCATAGGTATTTATTGACCAAAGGACTTGTATATTTAATAGAAACAGGCTCTATTTTCACAGTCTTTCCCTCACCACTTTGATCAGGCTTCCGCCTTCAGAGTTTACCTCACCGATGACAGCGGCATCTGTTACACCCCTGGCATGCAGCTTCCCGATCAGTTCCCCGCTCTTTTCTGCGGGAACGGAAATTAATAACCCCCCGGACGTAATAGCATCAGCCAGGATCAACCTCTCCGATTCAGCTAATTCGGGGGCAAAATCAGCGAACTGTTTTAAATAATTCAGGTTGTTCCTCGTCCCGGCAGGTATAATACCCATGTTTACGTAATTTCGAACCGGCTGTAGAACCGGTACCTGGGCCGCAAATATCGTGAATGAAACACCGCTGGCCCGGGCCATTTCAACACTGTGGCCAAGAAGTCCAAACCCGGTTACATCCGTACACCCATTGACTCCAACCTCAACCATAACTTCAGCTGCTTTGTTGTTTAAAGCTGACATTATGTTAACAGCTGTGCTGATTTCTTCAGGTGACGCCAACCCGCCCTTGATAGCTGTCGTAATAATACCAATCCCCAACGGTTTCGTCAAAACAAGAACATCACCCGGTTTGGCCCCGGAGTTCGTCAGAACTCTGGCCGGATGTACGATTCCGGTAACTGATAAACCATATTTTGGTTCATTGTCCTCTACCGAATGTCCCCCGACCAGCACCGCGCCTGCTTCGGCAATCTTGTCGGCCCCACCGCGGAGGATTTCAGCCAACACCGATAATTCCAACTTTCCAGTCGGGAAGCAGATGATGTTCATCGCAGTCAACGGCCTGCCGCCCATAGCATAAACATCGCTTAAGGAGTTGGCGGCCGCAATCTGGCCGTAGGAATAAGGATCGTCAACCACAGGGGTAAAAAAATCGACGGTCTGAATGAGGGCTAATTCGTCATTTATCCGGTAAACCCCCGCATCATCGGAGGTATCAAGGCCGACGAGCAGGTTCGGATCGGGTTTAGAGGGGGGCAGAAGACGAAGAACTTGAGCCAGGTCCTCCGGACCTATCTTCGCCGCTCAGCCGGCTTTACATGACAGTGAAGTAAGCTTGCAGGGCTCTTTGGTATCTGTCATAGAATTCACCCCGTTTCCATGATTTTCCCCAGGTGGCTTAAAACTAAGTCCGCATCCCCGTCTAACATCGTCCTGGGGTCAAAGAGCAGGCGGTCTTTCTGGATTCTGGCCAGGACCGGCGGTTCCATTTTCCTTAATCTTTCTTCGAGGGCATTTACAGTCATCACTTTAGGGTTTAAGGAAACTATAAACGTAGGTATATTCTCTTCCGGTAAGGCTCCGCCGCCGACCTGGGAAAACCCTTGCGTAATTTCTATTTCAACCCGGGCGCCCAGCCTTTTTCTCATCCTGGCCCCCAGGTTTTTAGCCCGCGCGCGCAGTTCTTCCCGGGGCATCGTAATCATATTTATCGTTGGAATCTCCAATACAGCTTTTTCCTCATCAGAATACATCCTCAGGGTAGCTTCCATGGCCGCCAGGGTGAACTTATCGACCCTTAAAGCCCTTGTCAGGGGGTTTTTCTTAATCTTGTCGATTATCTCCCGGCGCCCGACAATTATGCCGGACTGGGGGCCGCCAAACAGTTTGTCCCCGCTGCAGGAAACTATATCTAAACCGGAAGCAACACTCTCACGCACCGTCGGTTCGTGAGAAACCCCATATTTACTAAAATCAATAAGGGTACCGCTGCCTAAGTCTTCATATACCGGGAGACCCTTTTTTTGGCCCAGTTTGGCCAGGTCGGACCCGGATACTTCAGCAGTAAACCCGACAATTTTGTAATTGCTCGTATGTACTTTCAACAGCAGCGCCGTTTCATCATTTACAGCCCGTTCATAGTCACGCAGGTGGGTCTTGTTCGTTGACCCGACCTCCACCAAGATTGCCCCGCTCTGGGCCATGACGTCCGGAATCCGAAAAGAACCCCCTATTTCAACCATCTGCCCCCGGGAAACAACAACCTCTTTACCCCTGGCCAGGGTATTGAGAATTAACAGCACGGCAGCGGCATTATTGTTGACGACAAGCCCGGCTTCCGCCCCGGTCAAGCAGCATAACAGCTCCTCCACATGGGAATACCTTGTCCCCCGTTCACCTGTCTCCAAGTCAAGTTCCAGATTTGAGTAGCCCCCCGCTATCTCATTAATTGCCTGAACAGCCGCTTCCGCCAGGACAGACCTGCCCAAATTAGTGTGCAGTACTATTCCGGTGGCATTGATAACCTTTCTCAGGTTAGGGCGGCTTTTTTCGTCAACCCGCGATATCACCTTATCGACAATTGCAGATAAATCTTGTTCAGTCCCACCTTCATTTCCCTCCCGCAGGATTGTTTCCCTGATACCCTGAACCACTTCAGAAGCTGCTTCCGCAATAATCATATGTGGGTGGGATACTGCCAATTCCTTAACCCTGTCATCCTCCAGGATTACACTGATAGCAGGAAGCCGCCTTAGTTTTGCCTGTTTGGTACCCATACGCAAACCCCTTAACTTTTTTTTACCTTTTATCAAGGCTATCTGAATGACACCTTAATTCTACAAATATTTACCTAATTCCTTTTTGTCTCACTAAAAAGGGACTGAATAGCAGCAAAGCTGCAATCAAAAAAAACCAAAAGCAGCCGCGGATGACGCGGATAAACGCGGATTAGAACGACGCGGATAAGACAATAAAAAAAACCATTATATACAAAAACATATACCACAGGTATCCCAACCCTCCGGTCTTCTCATTAAAATGTGGACCTGGCAATCAATCCATGTCTCACTATAAGCCGCACTTCTGTTGAGTAGAAAAGTAAACTTGAATGACCGGAGACTGTTTTTTGTTTTATTAAATTATTTATTTTTGCTCCTAAATTCTCGGCATCCAAATCAGTGTCCATCCGCGCCATATCCGTGTTCATCAGTGTTAACCGTGTCGCCTGCGAGTCTTTGTGGCAAAAGTTTTCCTTTTTAATTCAGCCGCGGTATTTTTTGAAGTCTTTTTTTATGTTTTATCCGCGTCTTTTAAAATCCGCGTGCATCCGCGTCATCCGCGGCTGTTTTTGGTTATTTCCGTTTTGACTACAGCTTTGGCATAAGGGACTCTATGTTTTCTTTTATTCTTTACAGTTTCAGCTGGCTGATAACACCTTTCACAGTCTCGGCTGAATGGAGGAACGCGTCTTTTTCCTCCTGGCTGACAGGGAGCTTTAGTACCTCGGAGACTCCCGAAAGATTGACAATGGACGGCAGGCTGAGACAGACATCGGAAACCCCGTAAACATCATTGATTGAACTTGATACGGTGAGAATAGAATTTTCGTCACGCAGCACCGCTTCCATAATCCTTCTGACCGCCAACCCTACGGCATAATATGTGGCCCCCTTGCCTTTAATTATTTGATACGCGGCATTTTTTACTTCTCTGAATAACTTGTCCTTATCTAAGGGCCGGCACAGATTTTGCAAGGAATTACAGTATTCAGCCAAAGGTATCCCGGCCACATTGGCCAAGCTCCAAACAGGAACCTCGGTATCTCCGTGCTCACCAATAATATAGGCGTGGATATTGACTGCCGCAACCCTCAGAAAATCGCTCAACACTTGGCGGAACCGGGAACTGTCGAGGATTGTCCCTGAGCCGATTACCCGGCTGGCAGGAAACCCTGACAGTTTCAGGGTAACATAAGTCAGCACATCAACCGGGTTTGTGACGACCAGCAATATCGCCTCAGGACAGACCCGGCATATCTTTGGCACAATTTCTTTAAATACTTCCGTATTTTTGTTAACCAGGTCCATCCTGGTTTCCCCGGGCTTCTGATTTACTCCCGCCGCAATCACCACTACATTGGCGCCGGCTGCATCAGGGTAGTCCCCGGCCATAATCTGCACCGGTTTTACAAAAGAAGCCCCATGCAGTAAATCCATAACTTCCCCTTGAAGTTTGTCTCTGTTCAAATCGATCAGCACCAATTCGGAACATAACCCGCTTATAATCATGGCATATGCCGAAGTAGCCCCGACATAACCCGCTCCAACTATGGCCACCTTACGTATCGGCAGCTCGTTTCCTGACAATGCCTTCACCCCCTGAAAATCAGTTGCTAGTTGCTAGTTGCTAGTTGCTAGTTGCTAGTTGCTAGTTGCTAGTAGTTTAAGATTAATCTTTTACCGGGGGATGGTTTTTATGCAGTTTCAACTGTTTCACTGGAAAATGCCTCGTTCCGCATTGAGCGAAACGAGGCAAAGCTGCAATCAAACATTTGAAAAAGGCCGCGGATGACGCGGATAACGCGGATTAAACGACGCGGATAAAACAATAAAACTGGGCCACAAGTTCCTAGCACAGCAAAGTTGCAATCAAAAAATTTGGGCCCAGATTCTTTTTTTAACACAAAGGCTAACGGGCATTTCTTAGTGGTCTAAGGGAAAAAGAAAGACCACAAAGGGTATGGAATTAAACAAACATCAGCTTTCTACCAAAAGGCTGGTTTGGGGCGATGTCGTGATTTTCTCCATAGCTTTTTTTACTAAAATTCGGTATAATATAGGTATGACTTCCTCAAAAACTCTTTCAAAACTTATTTCACTGGATCGAGTAGTATCTAATAAATTTAATTTCGAATAGCCGCAAAACATTTTTAGCGTTGGAGTGTGAAACATTTCCAATGCTTTTTTATTTTATCTTTAGACCCCAAATTAAAATCACGATTTCACATAACGTATATCGGCTAAACGTACTGGCCCGACCAACAGCCTGGCGCGGTTCATACAATACCCTCCCAGGGTATTGTATGAACTGTGATGACGAGGACGGGGACAGTTGGGTTGGAGTGGAGCAGAGCTGTTTAGCCTGTTGTAAGGCGATGTCGGACGCACCGCCAAAGCTTTCGAATAATAAATTTCTATGCCTCTTTAAGTAAGAATTTCATGCAAGATCAAACAATTCTTCTACTCTTTCCTTTAAAAAAATCCACTTATCAGGAATTTTATCTACAGTTCCCGCTGCATACGCGCGGGGACCCCAATGATGTTCTTCTTGAAGAATGGTATCGCCTCTTCCATTGGCCGACTGTTTGAGAAATTCGGCGACTTCATACGGAGTTGCAAGATAAAGCCTTGGCATTTCTAGTAAGTCCGTGTTTATGAATTGAACAAAACATATAATTGTTTTTGCTCTATGCCTCTTCATCCAATTATGCGCAGCTTGATGATAATCGCGATTTTTCATATACGATTGTGTCAATCCCCAACCACCATCTTGACTTCCTTTGACTGAAACTTTTAAAAGCTTTTCTCCTTTTGAAATAATCAAATCATATTCAGGTTGGTTTGCACCGTACTGAACTGATACGTCATATCCACAACGAGCAAAAACCCCTGCTGCAAATGCCTCAGCTGCTACACCAACATGCCAAGAACTTATTTTTTTACTCATAAACTCACTCCCAAAATAATTCATATGAATTGCCTAAGTGACAAGCTAAGGAAAAGAAATATAATTGCGTCCGATTTCACCGCACCCGGGCTAAACGAACTGGCCCGCCCCACAAGCTGGTGCAGTTCATACAATACCCTCCCAGGGTATTAATGTAAAGCATTCTCAGAGACCACATCTACTCTTCGGCCAAGGCGCCCCAAATCGCAAGAGACGATAGGTGTGCTCCTTACTGGTTATCTCATCGCGTTATATATTCGCAGTATTATCATATATGCCTGCTGTCTAGTATAAGTGTCAAGGGGCGAGAAATTATTATTGTCTGTGCCTCCCATAACCTTGTTACCGCTTTCTTTATCAGCTGCCGCAGAAACAAAATCTATTGCGTCAGCTGCATAACCGGAAAATTTATCGCTGTCGGCAAAAACTTCAGGAGTTCCGTTGGGTTCAGTAAAATCAAGCACTTCTGCCGTTCGCTTGAGCATGACAGCGGCATCTTGTCTTTTGATTTTACCTGTTGGGTCAAATTTATTATTTCCCACACCGTTTACAATTCCAAGACTGCTTGCTGCTATAACATACGGGTCACCAGTGTCAGTGAATACTATCGGGTCAGATACGCGGTCGGACATACCGCGGGTCTTCATAAAAACATCCACCTTCATGCCAGTTTTTACTTCAATAAGGTTAACGGCAAGACGGCAGAAATCGACTCTTATAATATTGTCCTGATATTTTCTGCACATATCTTCCGGAACAAGTCCTGCAGCAATCGCGCGGTCAACCTCAGGTTTGGCCCAACCATCCGGAGGTGCAATATACTCCGGCAGGCTTATAAAACCGGTCAGACCATCTTTAGTGACAGATGCCATATTTTCATTTATATTACCAATGGATTCGAAGTCCCCGAACGGGACAATAATCTGACCGTCTTTATTGAATAGGGCGTACCCTTTTTCATTTTGTACTGCAACATAACCGTCATTCATATTGCCGATGGACTCATATTCACAAGGCAAAATCGTATCGCCGTTGTAGTCTATAAGGCCCCATTTAGATTCTGTAGACAATATCTGGACACATCCATCATCAAGAATAATTATGCCGTATCCACCAAGAGTACCGTTTTCATCAAGAGTGCCGCCGTATTTATCAAGAGGCAGAATGGCCTTGCCGCTTTGGTTGATTACTGTGCATTTATCATTATCTATGACAACTGCCAACCCATTCATTATTTCTCTAATTCCGGTGTATATCAGCGGAACAATTTCTTGGCCTGTTATATCGATAGCGCCGATTTTCCCACCACGCTGCACATATATCAAATTGCCTGCTATTCCTTCAATGCTGTCATATTTCGGAGAAATGATCTCTTTGCCTGTTGTATCAATGGCGCCAAATTTTCCACCACGCTCCACATAAATCAGATTACCACCGTCTATGTTTCCGCTATGATATGTTCCGCTGAAATGAATGCGGGCTACATCTATAACGCCATCGTATTTACCAGCAGAAGCAATAACTTTACCTGTCTTGTCAAATATCGTGATTTTATCTCTCTGAATCATATAACTGGCGCCATTTATTAAAACTTCACCGGCATCATATTGGAACGGAACAACTATCTTGCCAGAGACGTTTATAACACCGAATTTACTTCCTTTTATCGCATAAGCAATACCGTTCCAAAAAGTGCCAATTTCACTGTAGACAAAAGGGTTAATAACTTTGCCTGATTTGTCGATAATGCCAAACATTCCGTTGTTCGAAGCCAAGATTAATTCTGAGTTTAAAGGATACATAATATAATCATATTTACCTAGCGGCACTGTGAACTTTCCAGACCTGTCAATTACCCCTGACGTATTTTTCAGGTCAACAGCGAACAACGAAAAATCATCAGATGGAAAAATTCTTTTGTACTTTACAGGCAAAATTTCCCTGCCGGTCCGGAGGTCAACAAGCCCCCATAGACCATCTAAATTGGGTGGTCCTGGCGGCACCCAATTCCCAATGCCGACAATAGCCAGTCTGTTCCCGCCATTCCAAATCCCATCATATTTACACGGTACCACAGGTCTTCCTGATTTATCAATAACTCCCCATTTCTCATTCTGTATGGCAACGAAATAAGAACTCTGAATTTCATCAGAGCCTGATGAGTAATGACCACTAAAGGAGTCATACACGAATGGAGCAACTACATTGCCGGCCTTGTCAATTAAACCATATTTACCGTTATTTTTTACAGGTGCCATACCACCGAAAAAAACTGAACCGTCTTCAAACACACAGGGTATAGCAACCGTATAACCGGAGGTATTTACTGCCAATGCTGGAGCAACACCCCCTAAAACTAAAACGATACAAATTAATATAGTTTGTGCATACGGAAAGACTTCTTTTATCGGTGTTGATTGTTTAGGCATTAATCCTAGTGTTTGAAGTATAAATCCTAGACAACCTGGTTTTTCATCAGACATTTTTTAGCCCCCTGTTTTATCTAGTGACGTTTACCCGCAAGACGGAATTTTACCTACCGCATATTGGCTAACCAAACCGGACTGGCCCGATACGCACGCTGGCGCGGTTTCGTACTCGCATACCCCGCCCAGGTATCTGCAATAATCGTGATACCGATATCGTCTGGTGCACCAATAATAGACTAATTTCATACTAAATGCTATAATAATATCAAACATTCACATTGATTGAGAGGTTTTTCTTATGGCAAGAAATCGTAGTACAAAGACAACTAGTTCTAAAATTGTTAGTTCGGCTTCTAGAGTTCTAAAAGACAGTAAATGTAGTGGTACAACTAAGTCTTTAGCAGGATCAGTTTTATCACAAAGTGCTAGAAAAGCATCTCATAGTACGAGATCAATTGCTGAACGAATCCTCACAAGACATG
>PGZN01000030.1 GCA_002840165.1 Firmicutes bacterium HGW-Firmicutes-8 | reverse complement strand
ATAAGATGGCCGCCTCCCGTTTCAAAATCATAAACTTACCGGCGGCCTTCGCCATCTTCAGACATGCTGGGACCCCTTGCCTTGCGGCCTGCCGGTGGCAGCAAGATTGCCAACGACGTCAGCGCCAGGGAAACCCTTATAAAATACCCAACCCCTCCAAGTCTGTTAGTCCGCCCTCCGGAATACACCTGCCCCTCCTGTGCCAAAATTTAAAGGGGACGCCTCTTTAAGATAGCCGTCTTGGGGAGGAGAAGAAAAAATAATGATAGTCCGACCTCTGACATCTGACGACCGACCTCCATTACCCGTGGCTCCGCCCTGCGACTCTGCCAGTATCTTCGGTAAGTGGCGGAACAAGGGGAACAAAGGAAAACCCTTATGTGAACAGCCATCCCCTCTAATTTTGGGAAATTTGTCAACAAGCCTATAAGTGGCAGCAGCTTCCTTTGGTCAAAGGGAAACTTGTTAAATGTATGTGTTGCTGATAAAATAAAAGAATAGGGTCTGCGAAAGTCATTTGTTGAAGGGGGAAAATAATGCGGGTTTTGGTTACCGGCGGCGCCGGTTTTATTGGTTCACATACGGTGGACCGGCTCATCGCTAAAGGGGCCGAAGTGATTATTGTTGACGACTTGTCCACCGGGAAAAAAGAAAATATAAACAAATCAGCTTTGTTCGAAAAACTTGATATTGCCTCAGAAGACTTGTATGTCGTATTCGAGCGTTTCAAGCCGGAATTTGTGATTCATCTGGCGGCTCAGGCCAGTGTTCCCTCTTCAATAAATAATCCGGTAAATGACTGTAGAACCAATGTCCTGGGCAGTGTAAACCTCTTCGAGAACTGCCGGCGGTACGGCACATCTAAGGTGGTTTACGCTTCTTCAGCAGCGGTTTACGGAAATCCTGATACTATAACTGTCTCAGAGGACACTCCTTTAGGGCCCCGGTCCTTTTACGGGTTTTCTAAACTGGCCCCTGAGTTTTACCTTAAAGTGTTTCACGACCTGTATGGATTGAGATATACAGTTTTGCGTTATGCCAATGTGTACGGCCCCAGACAGAACGCCGCGGGTGAGGGGGGAGTCATTTCGATTTTTTCCACCAGGCTTCTGACCGGACAGGTTCCTGTCATATTCGGGGATGGGGAACAGACGAGAGATTTTGTTTATGTTGAGGATATTGCTGAGGCCAACGTATTGGCTTTAAATACAGGAGACCAAATGGTGCTAAATATCGGAACAGGCACCCAAACGTCCGTAAACCAACTGTTTTCGTCAATTTCGGAGATTTCCGGGACAGGTCTTGGGCCTGTAAATGCCGCGGCCCGGGAAGGAGATGTCAGGCACAGTTGTATGGATAATAGAATGGCGAAGGCGGCTTTGGGCTGGCAGCCGGCATTTTCTTTAAAAGAAGGATTAGCTAAAACCTGCGAATTTTATAGAAAACTCAATGCGGACCGGTTTGCCGAAGGGGACGGCTAGAAAGCGCTTTTCAGCATGGAAAGCCGATATAGGCCAGGGGGTGAAGTAATGGGGCGGATAAAAGTACTACATATAATTGGCGGTGGTGAATTCGGCGGGGCGGAACAATACCTCCTGACATTGGCGCGGCACATGGACCGCTCGGAGTTCGAACTGCATACAGCCTGCCTCTTCTCAGAACCTTTCGCCTCCCGCATCAGGGAAGAGGGTTTCACCGCCCATGTCTTTCCGATGAGAAGCAAAATAGACTGGAAGCCTATCGGCAATATAGCCTCCCTGATTAAAACGGAAGGCTTTCATATTGTTCATACCCATGGAGTCCGGGCTAACCTTATCGGCCGCCTGGCGGCCCGAAGGTCCGCTCCCTGTCATGTCATTACGACCGTCCACAGTGTACTGGCCTTTGACTACAGCAAGCGGCTTGACAGATTGGTGAACAGAATAAGTGAAACCTGCACGAGAGGAATCACCGAAAAATTTATCGCGGTAAGTAAAATGCTTTGTCAACAGCTGATTTCTGAGGGTATTCCACCAGACAAAATAGTAACTGTGTATAACGGTTTGGAGATTGAAAAATATAACCCCGAAACGTCCGGTTTGACAGTCAGGCAGGAGTTTAATATCAGTCCGGACGCCGTTGTGGCGGGTATTGTGGCCAGGCTGCACCCGGTCAAAGGACATCCTTGCCTTTTTCAGGCTGTGGCAGAGGTTGTCCGGAGGATCCCCAACCTTCTGTTGATGGTTGTCGGTGCAGGTCCTGACAAGATAAAACTACAGGAAATGGCCGACCGGCTTGGTATCAGCAAAAATGTGATTTTTACCGGTTTTCGTAAGGACATCCCTGAGATTATCAGTGCCCTTGATTTCCTGGTTCTGCCCTCGGTATGTGAAGGCTTGGGTCTGTCAATTATGGAAGGAATGGCGATGAAAAAACCGGTTTTAGCAACGAGGGTTGGAGGAATCCCGGAAATTATTACTTCCGGCATTGACGGGCTGCTTGTCCCTCCGGCAGATGTGCCGGCCCTGGCCGCAGGAATCCAAAAGCTGGCCGCTGACCGGGAGACAGCCGCAGTAATAGGTGAAGCCGCCAGGAAGACAATTGAGACAAGGTTTACAGCAGAGACTATGGCTCGTGAAACAGCCCGGCTCTATATAGATGTTATTCGAGGATAAAGGACGAGGTATTATGATTACCGGAAAGTCAATTGCCAAGGGAGCCTTGGTAGTTATGGCAGCCACCCTGATGAGCCGTTTATTCGGTTTTATCAGGGAGACACAAATCGCTGAGTATTTTGGAGCATCAGGCGCCACAGACGCGTATCTGGTGGCGTTTTCCGTCCCCAGCGGGATTGGCATGGCTATTGCTGCCGCAGTCAGTGCCGGGTTTATTCCGGTACTTAACAACTATCTTGTACTCAACGAACGGGATAATGCGGCAAAGGTTGCCAACACCCTGTTAAATATCATATTTGTGGTTTTACTCGCCCTAACGGCACTGGGAATGTTATTCGCGCCTTACCTGGTGGTTAGACTGGTGCCTGGCTTCAGCCCGGACGCTGTCCGGCTGACGGTTGAATTAATCTTATTGATGTTTCCCAGCCTGATTTTCATCAGCTTGATGGGCTTGGCCTCGGGTTTTCTTAATTCACACCAGCATTTCCTGTTTCCGGCCTTGGGCCCCATGGTCACAAGTATTGTTATTATCGGGACAATCTTAACCTGGGGCCGGTCATGGGGCATAAAAGGTTTGGCAGCAGGTACCCTGGCCGGATTTACCCTTCAGCTGCTCGTCCAGATACCTGTGATGTACAAAAAGGGTTTCCGGTACAAACTTGAATTTGCTGTCCTCCACCCCGGTGTGATAAAGGTTTTTAAACTGATGGCCCCTGTTTTGGTAGCCTCTCTGGTGCCTCCGGTCATGGTCCTGGTGGAGAAAGGGTTGGCCTCAAAACTCACTATCGGAAGCATTTCAGCCTTAAATTACGCCTTCCGGTTGATGCAGCTGCCCCAGGGGCTTTTTGTCATGGCTGTATCTATTCCCTTGTTTCCTGCCCTTTCCACTTTTGCGGCTCAAAAAGACTTCGCCAGACTAAAAGAAACAATGATAAAAGCAGTCAGTGTTTTAGCCCTGATCATGATTCCCGCCTCGGCCGGCTTATTAGCCCTTGATGAGCCAATTGTTAGGCTGCTGTTTCAGCGGGGCGCCTTTCAGGCTAAAGATACTATTCCGACAGCATATGCCCTGGCGTTTTATGCCTTGGCGCTGCTTCCTTTGGCTTTAAGAGATGTCTTCAGGCGCGTATTTTATGCAGTCCAGGATACCCTGACTCCTGTCATCCTTACTATTGGCAGCTTTCTGCTGAATATAGCGCTGGATCTGTTCCTCGTAAAAATAATGGGAATAGGCGGTCTGGCTCTCGGGGCAGCCTTGAGCGTTATGGTGGAAGCGGCAATCCTGTACCTCCTGCTGAACGGAAAACTCGCCGGGCTCCCGGGAAAATCCTTTTTCAAATTACTGCTTAAACTGATTGCGGCAGCGGTAATCATGGGGGCCGCAGCTTACTACTGCAGTAATCTGATAGGTCTTAGATTTGATATGGGAACAGATCGTGGAAGGATGCTGCAGGTCGGTGCTTCCGTGATGGTTGGCTTTTTAACATACGTCTTGGCCGTAGTTGTGCTAAGAGTTGGGGAGATTCGGGAGGCTATCGGGATCGTCAAAGGATTTTTCCGAAAGACTTCCCCAGGTTCGGATAGTTAGCAGAAGTTTTGCAGTAAAGGTTCTCTAATGGCAGGGAATACGGGCCTGATGTCGAATTTAAATTATTGAACCATATTTTGATTGGAGGACTTTCGGTGTTAGATATTAATGAAATTCAGAAGGTTTTACCCCATCGTTATCCGTTTTTACTCGTGGATAGGATTTTGGAATTAAGTGACAGTAAGATTGTAGGACTTAAAAACGTAAGTGCTAACGAATACTTTTTTCAGGGGCACTTTCCTGAGTTCCCGGTGATGCCGGGGGTTCTTATAATTGAGACGATGGCTCAGGTAGGAGCGGTATGGATTCTTGGCAGACCTGAGTTTGCAGGGAAAATAGCCTTTTTAGCCGGTGTTGATAATGTGCGTTTTCGCCGCCAGGTGGTCCCCGGTGACCAACTAAGGATTGAACTGGAAGTTATCAAACTTCGCGGCAGAATCGGGAAGGCCCGCGCCCAGGCTCTAGTTGACGGGGCTGTAGCGGCCGAAGCGGAGATTATGTTTGCCATCAACGAATAGTAAAAACCGGAATAGCTTTTGAAAGTTTTGACGAATAAACAGCATTAGATAAAATAATGGGTGACAATTGATGGTAACAGTGATAAAATTATAAATTAGGGGACAAGGAAGTATTATTTTTACTAGAAATCCCGCATAAAAATAGACGGGATAGATTACCTTGTCTGCTTTGGGTTTTAGAGATTTAGAATCACTGGAGAGGAGAGGAATGAATGGCGGGGCTTTTAATAAGTTTTGGATTAGCGTTTATAATCTCTCTGATAATTACTCCCTTAATCAAAAAAGTAGCGTTTTACTTAGGGGCTGTTGACCGGCCCAATGCCAGAAAAATACATTCCCGGGCCATGCCGCGCATGGGAGGACTGGCGGTTTACCTGGCATTTACGTTCACTGTTTTGATAATGCAGCCTATAACGAAACCGATAGTTGGTCTTTTGCTAGGCGGCACCCTGATTATGTTATTGGGTTTGGTTGATGATATAAGGGATGTTTCTCCCCGGGTTAAGCTGATTATACAGATAATAGCGGCCGGTATCCTGATAGCCTTCGAGGTAAAGATTAAGTTTATCACGAACCCTTTCGGTCCGCTGATTTACCTTAATTGGCATGGAATTGATTTTGGGATTCTGCTAACTGTTTTGTGGATAGTAGGGGTGACCAATGCTGTCAACCTTGTTGACGGCCTTGATGGCTTAGCTGGGGGGCTGGCCTCAATCGCAGCTATGACCATTGCTGTAATTGCCTGGCGGGAAGGCGGGATGTTGGTTGTTCTGCCTGCCATCGCCTTATGTGCCAGTACACTTGCCTTCCTCAAATACAACTTTTATCCGGCTAAGATATTTATGGGAGACTCGGGAAGCCTCTTCCTGGGTTATATGCTGGCAGGCATGTCCATTATCGGCCTGACCAAGGGAGCAGCTGTGTTTTCCATGTTTGTGCCGGTACTTATTTTGGGTATCCCGATATTTGATACTTTGTTCGCGATTGTCAGGAGGTTTATTAATAACCAACCAATATTTGGGGCTGATAAAGAACACTTACACCACAGATTGCTGGCTATTGGGCTTTCCCAAAAGCAAACCGTCCTAATTATCTACGGAGTAAATTGTTTTCTGGGAGCCAGTGCGGTATTGATAACTTTCCTTACTACAGCTCAGGCATTTGTCGCATTTCTCGGCATTACGATACTTGTGCTTATTGGGGCCAACAGGGTTGGTGTCTTAAGTACTAAAGCAATGCGGAGGATGCAGGAGGCAAAGGTTCAAGACAAACCGAATATCGGAGCATAAAAAACTATGGGCTGTCTCAGAAGAGACAGCCTTTTTTATGCACCTTCCCGCTAAACTTACCATAGCATGGTTAGAGAATTTTGCGGAACAAAAAAGGTAAACAGCGGAAAGGGGAATAGAACGTGAAAATAAGTGGCAGCCATGTATGCTACAATTGTGACAACAGGTTTGATTGGGAAGCTGAATCAAAAGTACCAATCAGTATGATACCGGGTTCAAAGTCGGGTGGTTTTGCGGTTGTTGGCAAAGGGGAATATGAAGTCATAATTAAATGTCCAAAATGCCACATCTGGAATAAGTTTGGTTATAAATAAAAAAGGCGCCTGAGGGGGTGCTTTTTATTATAACCGATGGCGCTGGAATAATTAGTTTTCGTGAGACAAATAATAGTAGGCGTTAGTTATTCTGATTTAATTGGAGGAATAAGAATGCCTGTTATCATTGAAGGAGTCGTACGTGCGGTCTTTGCTTTTGTGGTCCTTTTAATCCTGGTGAGGATTACCGGCAAACAGCATTATTCCCAGCTCACTTTTTTTGATTTTGTGGCCGGAATTTCGATTGGCGGGATGGGAGCGTTGATGGCCGCGGGCTTGAACATTAATATCTGGGGTGTTTTTGCAGCCCTCCTCACATTTGTAATACTGCTCATTCTAAATGGATACATTTCCCTGGAAAGCAGACCGCTGAGAAAACTGCTAAGAGGTGAACCGGTGGTAGTTGTGCATAACGGCAAAATACTGGAAGGTAATATGGCCCTGATGAGATATTCAATAGATGACCTAACGACCCAGATGAGGGAGAAGGGTTTTTTCAACATAACCGATGTGGAGTACGCCATATTAGAAACAGACGGGCAGTTAAGCGTGCTGGCCAAAAGCCAAAACAGACCTGTCACCCCTAAAGATTTGAATATGTCCACAACATATGAAGGTATAAGCAGCGAGCTTATAGTGGATGGGAAAATAATAGAGCAAAACCTGGCCCAAAACAAACTAAGTGAGAAATGGCTGGAAGACCAGTTAAAGCTGCAGGGAATTTACAGTATTGGCGAGGTAACATACGCCAGCCTTGGTACTGACGGAAAGTTATATATTGATAAAAGGCAGGATACCCTGGAGAGCGCTACTGATCTGAGTGACCGGATGATATAATTAGTTGCTAGTTGCTAGTTGCTAGTTGCTAGTTGCTAGTTGCTAGTTGCTAGTTGCTGTTGAACATTTCATAAAAAAAAAGGAAGATTCAGGAGTCTTATCGAAATAGATAGTAAAAGTTATTATAAAAGAGATACCGTGTCAAAGGAGGCTGATTATGCCCAGCATCAAGTTTGGAACTGATGGATGGAGAGAAATTATTGCCCGGGAGTTTACTTTTGAGAATGTAAAATTTGTAACCCAAGCTATTGCTGATTATGTATGCAGCCAGAAAATGGCTGACCGTGGAGTAGTGATTGGTTTTGATAACAGGTTTTTGGCCGAGAAGTTTGCCGAAGCGGTTGCTGAAGTCCTGTGCGGCAATGGGATTAAGGTATTTATGACCGGGCGGGCAACCCCTACCCCGGTGACAGCCTTTGCTGTCAAACACCTGCGGGCAGCAGGGGCGGTTATGCTGACTGCAAGCCATAATCCTCCCGAATATAATGGCATTAAGTTTATCCCGGAGTATGCGGGACCAGCCCTTCCCTACATTACAGATGAAATAGAAGTAAATGTGAACAAGGTCGTCGATAGTGGTAAATACACCGATTTACGTTATGATAAGGCGGTATCACAGGGCTTAGTCACTGATATAAACCCATTTGAAGACTACATATCCCATCTGAAAACGGTAATCAACTTAAAAGAGATTGGCGCAGCCAAACTTAAGATAATTGTAGACCCCATGTATGGAGCCGGAATCGGATATCTTGACCGTATCCTCGAGGATGCCGGGTGTCAGGTTCAGGTTATTCACGGGTATAGGGATGCCCTCTTCGGAGGGTCGATGCCTGACCCTTCAGCAAAGGTTCTTACGAAACTCCGGGAACTGGTGATTTCGGAAAAGGCCGATCTTGGCCTCGCAATGGACGGTGACGCTGACCGGTTTGGCATTATAGACAGTGACGGAACATACATTATTCCTAATCAGGTTTTGTCCTTAGTCTACTACCATCTTATTAATTCCCGGAAGCTTAAGGGGCCGGTGGCCAGGTCTGTTGCCACCACTCATATGCTGGACCGAATTGCAGACAGTTATGGGTTGGAAGTTGATGAGACCCCTGTTGGTTTTAAATATATAGGTGAATCGATGATGAAAAAGGGAAGTATTCTTGGTGGGGAAGAAAGTGGAGGATTGAGTATTGCCGGCCATATCCCGGAGAAGGACGGCATCTTAGCGGCTGCTTTAATTGCGGAGGTGGTGGCAGTTGAAAAAATGCCAATTCGCAGTATCCTGCAAAAACTGGCCGAGAAGTTTGGGACTCTGGCCAGCGAAAGGCTGGACATTCATACTACGATCGAAAATAAGGAGCAGGTATTGAATAAACTTAAAGAAGCAGCGCCATCTGATATTGCGGGTATGCCTGTGAAAAAAACGCTGGCGGTTGACGGCAAGAAATTTGTCATGGAAGATGGAAGCTGGGTATTAATTAGGGCCTCAGGTACCGAGCCGTTGTTTAGAATTTATGCTGAGTCCGATAGCACAGAAAAACTAAAGAAGCTTCAGTCATCTGTCAGAGAAATATTAGGTCTATAAGAAGCTGTAAGCTAAGGGAGGTGCGCAATGGGCAATATTACCGGAGACGGACATGAAGACAAATTAACTTCCCTTGATCAGGTTATCAAAGAGACAGTAAATACTCTGGAGAATGGACAGGGGCAGCTGTTTACAATATCCGAAAATGCCCGTAATGAATGTACACGTCTCAGCAGTGCCCTGATGGATATTGATGAGCAGTTGGAAGCTATTGATAAAGAACTATCGACAGTCGAAGATAACGAGAAGAAGGCCCAAACCCAGGTTGCTAAAATCACGGGGAACTTCGAGAAACATACGGAGACCGAGATTAAAACAGCTTATGAAGAAGCCAGGGATTTTCAGGTCAATTTAACACTACTAAAGGAGAGGCGTACCCAACTGGCGCATAAAAAGAAAGAACTTGAAACCAGCTTGTTAAGCCTTAAGCAGACCGCTGAAAAAGCAGAAAATATGGTTTCTCAGGTAGGTGTCGTGATGAATTTTATTAAAGGGAACCTGAGGAACATAAATATTAAACTGGAAAATCTACAGCAGAGGCAGCAGATGGGCTTACAAATCATTAGGGCTCAGGAGGAGGAACGGAAAAGGGTGGCCCGGGAAATCCACGACGGGCCGGCCCAGTCCATGGCAAATGTGGTTCTCCGGATGGAATTCTGCGAAAAGCTGATGGATGTTGACCCCAATAAGGTCGGCAGTGAACTGAAGGAACTCAAAGATATAGTTAGGAAGAATTTGCAGGATGTCCGGAAAATAATTTTTGACTTACGTCCTATGGCCCTTGATGACCTCGGGGTTGTACCGACATTAAAAAGATATATTCAAGATTTTCGGGAAAAGAACGATATATATATTGAAATTAATTGCTATGGACAGGAAACCCGGCTCGAACCGGTTTTAGAGGTGGCTCTTTTCAGGTTAATCCAAGAGGCGCTTAATAATGTAGTCAAACATTCTAGAGCATCAAATGTTAAGGTCACTGTAGAGATGAAACCTGACTGGGTAAGAGCGGCAGTTGAAGATGATGGAACAGGGTTTGATCTTGAAAATTTGTTAAGCAATACTTCGGGGACCCATTTTGGATTGATTAGCATGAAAGAGCGAATTGACCTTCTAGGCGGGGAAATGGATATTGACACCAAACCGGGGAAAGGAACAAGGGTATCATTCAAAATCCCGGTAGTGAGATAGGGGGTTAAAATTTGGGGCCGGTTAAAGTTTTGATCGCCGATGACCATCCATTTATTCGTGAGGGGTTAGTTAAAATAATAAACTGATATAATTTTTTTAAAAAAAAACATAGACAAGCTTAGAACATTATGGTAAAATAAAATAGCAATATTCGACATTTCTCGACGAAAAAGGCTAAGCCGTTGAAAAGCGGTGGCGCAAAGCTATGGGTCTAAGGTGTTTTACACTATGATCGCCAGGCTGCCGAAAGGGATAATTATGAGAACCTTTCTCCGGCAGTTTGCGGCGAGAAGGGTTTTATTCATTCCAGGGGGTTTTCGTAGTGCGGTTTTAATAAACAAAAGGGGGTGAGCAAATGTTAGCATTAATGAAAGGTCTGTGGAGAGAAGAAAGAGGACAAGGTATGACCGAGTATGGATTAATTCTTGCTTTATTGGTAATTGGTGTTATCGCAGTTCTGGTTGTTATGGGTCCGAACCTGGTCGCCAAATTCCAAAACGTTAGTGATAACCTGAAGTAAGCTAAAATGGGGCGGCGGAAATCCACCGCCTTGGGAATTCCTAACTCCCGGTTATGAAAATCCCGGATAATCCAAATGAATTTAGCATCTATGGATTATCACTCATAAGATATTATAAAGATCTTATGAGGTGAGGACATGTATCGGGGAAGCTTAATAGTAACCGCACTGCTAATAGCCATATATTGTTTTACGGTTCTAATCCGTCAGGTACTTGTTTGTAAAAAAATTGAATATGAACAGTTTCTACCCAAGTTAAGCCTGCTGTTTCTGGTTAAAAACCAGCAGGACATCATTGAGGGACTGATTCGTGAGTTGTTTGCGGAAACGCATGTTCAACAAGCTGACGTCATTGTCGTAGATATCGGTTCCTTTGATCAGACCAGGCCGATACTTGAACGTTTGACAGGTGATTATCCGGACCTCAGGTTTTTGACAGCAACCGAAGAACACGGAATCTTAAGGAAAATGGATAACTTATGCCGTGGGCAGACAGTTTATTGTTTCGATTTAACCGGTTCACTAAGTTACAATTTGATGTCAAAAACGATTCGTTCCATTCTTAATGGTTCCAGGTCGAGCTTATATAGGACCAGGGTCCTATATAAAAATGGGACTGTAGGTCGATGTAATCACAACAAGCTTATGATAAAATAATATTGAGAAAAAATGGTACCTCACGAAAAAGGCTAAACCGTTGAAAAGCGGTGGCGCAAAGCCATGGGTCTAAGGTGGAAAACACTATGATTGCCAGGCTGCCGAAGGGGGAGTGGTGATAAGAAAACCCTTCTCTCACAGGCGTGTGCAGAAGGGTATTTATTTTTAAAGCAAAAGTTCATAACTTGTATTATCAAAAAAATGGGGGTAAAGTAAATGTTAAAAATGTTTAAAGACCTGGCCAGAGAAGAGCGGGGTCAAGGAATGACCGAATATGGGTTAATCCTTGCACTTCTCGTAGTGGGTGTCATTGCCGTACTTGTTGTGATGGGCCCAAACCTTGTTGCTAAATTCCAAAATGTTAGTGACAATTTAAAGTAAGAAAAGCGGACCCTACTTCAGTTAGTAGGGTCCGCTTTCAAAAAAGGGTGGAACAAATGAGATTATTTACTATACATATTGTTGACGTCCTAGTAGCTATAACGGTAACTACATCTGTTTTCACTGATTTAAGAGAACGAAAAATTTACAACAAGGTGGTAGTTCCTGCTGTAGTCTGCGGGTTGGTTGTAAATTCGTGGTTCTCAGGAACAAACGGCTTAGTTTTCAGCCTTAAGGGTTTAGGAGCGGGTCTTGCTTTAATGTTCATCCCTTTTGCCCTGGGCGGATTTGGGGCTGGAGATGTTAAGCTGGTAGGCGCCATCGGTTCTTTAAAAGGGACGTTTTTTGTGTTTAAGGTGTTTCTGGCTACCGGAATTGCAGGGGGGATTCTAGCTGTTCTGCTTTTGGTTAAACAAAAGCGGCTATTGTCGACACTCAAGCGCATCTGGCTTAGTTTCTACATTTTCGTAGGGAGCGTTTTTAAAGTAAATACCCTAACGAGTTTGGACAAAGCGGAATTTCATGAATCCCTGCCGTATGGTTTGGCAATAGGTATTGGTACGCTATTCGCGTATCTGGTGGGGTGATCAAAAATGATTTGGTTGAACGACTTCCGGAAAACTGAACAAGGACAGGCTATTGTAGAAATGGCTTTGGTCCTCCCAATTTTGTTAATGCTGATTTTTGGGATTGTGGAGTTTGGGAGGATATTGAACACTTATATGATTGTTACGGATTTATCAAGAGAGGGCGCCAGAAAAGGTGCCGTAGGTGGGACCGATGGTGAGATCGGAGCTACTGTCCGGAATAATGCTGCCGCTGCTGATTTAGAACAAGACGATGTTTCAGTCAACATTGTTCCTGCGGCAGCAAGTAAACGGAGCCGGGGGACTTCGGTGGAGGTCCAGGTATCCTATCCGGTGGATATTATTGCTCCTGTTATTGGAACGATTATAGGAGACCCCTATGTTGTCACTTCCCAGACAACTATGCGTGTGGAAGGATGAAATGGGGTAACACAAAACAGCAATTCAAGAGGTGGTATGTATGTTGCCGTTAATAAAAAGGCTGGTTAAAGATGAGCGGGGTACGGTAATAGTTGTTATAGCGGTTATTTTTACTATACTGCTTGGTTTTGTTGCCTTATCTGTAGATACCGGGATATTGTTTGTGCAGCATTCCCGTTTGGGAAGGGCCATGGATGCCGCCGCTCTAGCCGGGGCCCAGGAACTTCCCGACAGAGACAAGGCCCGGCAGGCCGCATTGGACTATGCCGGTAAAAACAACATTGACCCAGGGACACTCAATATAAGTTTTTCGGTTGATAATAAACAGATAATATTGTCAGGCACTAAAAATGTAGACTTAGTCTTTGCCAAATTTCTGGGCTTTGAAACAAGTGATGTGAATGCCAGAGCAGTGGCCGTGATAAAGCCCATAAGTATTGTAAAAGGGTTGATGCCTGTGGGAATCGGTGATGACCAACTGCCTCTTACGGAAGGTCAAGATTACATGCTTAAGGGCGGCGCCCACGACGGCGCTCCCTGGAGAGGAATCCTTAAATACCCCGGTTACGGAGACGGAGGCGCTGACTACAGGGAGCTGGCCTGTCATGGATATAACCAAAACATTAAGGTCGGAGACACAGAGGGAAAGGTTTCCGGAGACAAGTCCGGTCCCACCATGCAGGGAGTAACTGACAGAATCGAGGCCTGTACCGACGGGTGCACCTGGAACCATTATACTGAAGAATGCCCCCGGGTGGCCTTGGTCCCTATCTACCACGATACGGGAGAATCTGTAACAGTTGTCGGTTTTGCCTCGGTGTTTATTGACCGGGTAGATGGGCAAGGGAGCAACAGCAGACTTTGGGCCCGGTATATCAATCACACAATTTCCGGAGAAACCGATGATTCCGTACCGGACTCGTATTTAAACAGCGTTAGGTTATCAGAGTAGAAAGAGGGGAAAAAAATGTCCAATAAAAAAGTGTTGCTGCTTGCACTTATTTGCGGCCTCCTGGCCGCTGTATCTCTCAATTTTTACCTCCAGTCGGTGAAGGAAGCAGCCACCAATATCAAAACTAAAAAAGTAGCTGTGGCTACCGTCAGAATTCCTGCCAGGACTCTTGTCACAACTGATATGGTATCATTCAAAAACATACCGGTTGAATATGTGCATGGGAACGCGATTAGCGATTCCAGCCAGGTGATTGGACATACAACCAGAGCCGAAGTGGATATAGGAGAACAAATCCTCCAGACGAAACTGGTTCCCAAAGAGAGTACGGGGACAACCCTGGCCTACAGCGTCCCCCTTGGGTTGCGGGCGGTATCTATTCCGGTCAATGAATGGACAGGGATTTCCGGACTACTCACACCTGGGGACCGGGTTGATGTAATAGGTAGGTATGATCTCGAAATCGCCAGCCCCGATCCTAATGTCAATACTGTTAAAAAACCGGTGAGTCTCGTTTTAGTTCAAAACAGTGAAGTTTTAGCTGTTGACCAAAACTACACTGATCCAAGCGCCCAACAGGGGGACAAACAAAATCAGACCCAGGGAAGCAACAAGACGGTAACTTTGGCTATTCCGGTTGATAAGGTCCAGGATGTGGTGATGGTTTGTGACAAGGGTAAGATAGCCCTGGCTTTACGTTCACCTGCCGATAAGAGTGAAGAGCAGCGCCGTTTTAAGGACGACCTGCAACTTCTCAAATAAGTGGAGGGATTTCTGATGGCTATAAAAATATTGATTGTTGATGACATCACAGAAACCAGAGAGAATATTAAAAGACTCCTCTACTATGAGAAGGATATGATGATTGTAGGTGAAGCGGCTGACGGACAAGAGGCTGTTAACCAAACTGAAAAGCTGAGTCCGGATATTTTATTAATGGATATAAATATGCCGGTGATGGATGGAATCACAGCTACTGAGACGATATCATTAAAATATCCAAAAGCCGCAATCATTATAATGTCAGTCCAGGGTGAACAGGAGTACCTCAAAAAAGCAATGGTGGCCGGCGCCAGGGAATATATGGTCAAACCATTCAGCACCGACGAACTTGTAAACACGATCAGGAAGGTGTACGATTTTGAACAAAAACGCCGTGTTCAATTGGCGGAACCTTCAATGGTCAGAGATATGCAGCGGGATCCCCAGCTAATCGCAGTCTTTAGTACTAAAGGCGGAGTTGGCAAAACTACGATAGCCACAAATCTGGCAGTCGGATTGGCTAAAGAAACGAGAAAAAAAGTAGTTATTGTTGACCTGGACCTCCAGTTTGGGGATGTAGCGGTAATGTTAAATGTTATTCCCAAGCGAACTATTACCGAACTAATTCAGGATATCAACCAGATGGAACCAGAACTTCTGGAAAGCTATCTCGTCACTCACCCAACAGGGGTAAAAGTACTCCCCTGCCCGACAAGACCCGAGTATGCCGAACTGATTACCGGTTCCCACGTTGAAAAGATTTTAAGTATATTGAAACAGAGATATGATTATATAGTTATTGATACTCCTCCGTTTTTTCATGAAACAACTTTAACCGCATTAGATCTCTGTCACCAGATTTTGCTGATTGTGGCAACGGATTTACCGACTATTAAAAATGTCAAGCTTGGTTTGGAAGTGCTTGATTCGCTGCACTTAAAAGGCAAGGTTAAACTTGTTTTAAACAGGTCTTCCAGCGATATCGGAATCAGGTGTGAGGATATGGAAGAAAGCCTCGGACTAAAGGTTGCTGCTCGTGTCCCGAGTGATGGCAGGACAGTTATTACGTCGGTAAACAAGGGGACCCCCTTTATCGTTACGGATCCGGGTACGAAAATTTCGGAAAGCATTGAAGAGTTGGCCCGGATGGTAATGTTGGGCGAGGCAAGACCCCACGACGAGGCTAAAGTAGAAGGGAAAAGAGGGCTATTCGGGCGGTTATTTGGGCTGACATCAGGCTAAGGGTGTGAATTAGTATGTCACTGTTAAAAAGACTGGAAAAAGAAAAATCTGCTGTTACCGAAGGGTCTGAAAAAGCGGAAAACCTGTCAGCCCCTGTGACGGTGAAACAAGACCCTTATCGAGAACTCAAAATAGAGATTCATAAACAGATTATTGAGGAACTCGATGATCAGGTAATGCGGGATGAGGGTAAAGAGGAAAGCGACACTGAAAAAATCGTTGAGACTATCGAAAATCTAGTCAATGCAATGCTTGACAAAGAAGCAAGTTATATCCCGCGGACTGACCGGGCTAAGATTATTTCGGAACTAACTGACGAGGTTATCGGGTTAGGACCCATAAGCCCACTGCTTAAAGACCCAACAGTTTCTGAGATAATGGTAAACAGCCCTAATCAGGTATATGTTGAACGCAAAGGCAAGCTTATCTTGACTGAAGTTGCTTTTAGAGACAATGAGCATATTATTCATATAATCGAAAAAATCGTTGCTCCGCTTGGAAGGCGGATAGATGAAAGCATGCCGATGGTAGATGCCCGCCTCAAAGATGGCTCAAGGGTTAATGCTATTATCCCGCCCCTTGCTCTGAAAGGTCCGACTATTACTATTAGAAAATTTTCGAAAGACCCCCTGAAAATTGACGACCTGATCAGGTTCGGGACATTAACCCCTGAAATGGCCAAGTTTTTGGAAGCCTGCGTCAAAGGAAGGTTGAACATAGTGGTTTCCGGTGGTACGGGTTCAGGGAAAACCACTACTCTAAATGTCATTTCATCATTTATCCCAAATGATGAAAGGATAGTAACGTGTGAAGATGCCGCCGAACTCCAGTTGAGACAGGAACATGTTGTTACACTGGAAAGCCGGCCGGCCAATATTGAGGGCAAGGGTGCTGTAACGATCAGGGATCTGGTCAAAAACTGTTTGCGGATGCGGCCGGACAGGATTGTAGTTGGCGAGGTCCGCAGCGGGGAAGCCCTTGATATGCTGCAGGCAATGAATACAGGCCACGACGGGTCATTAACGACAGGCCATGCCAACTCCCCCCGGGATATGTTGGCGAGGCTGGAAACCATGGTCTTAATGGCCGGTATGGATCTGCCGGTCAGGGCCATTAGAGAGCAGATATCTTCTGCTGTAGACCTTATTCTCCAACAGAACAGGCTGAAAGACGGGTCTAGAAGAATAACTCATTTGACTGAAGTGCTGGGCTTGGAAGGTGATACTGTTGTTTTACAGGACATTTTTATCTATGAGCAAAAAGGGATAGACGACCACGGTAAGATAGTTGGCCAGTTTAAGCCCACAGGTATTAGACCGAAATTCCTCAATAAACTAGAATCTTCAGGTATAAAATTACCTGATGATACCTTTTCCGAGCACACCTTTTAGTGGGAGGGAAATTAAATGTGGCAGTCCGCGATTCTGATCCTGGTTTTTTTATCTGTGTCTCTGCTTGTAATCGGCATTTACTTTTCCGTTACGGTAGATAAAAGAGCTTTAGCGGAGCGTATGAATACCTATACAGCCAAAGTTACCGGGCTGGACCGGCGGGTGGGTTTCCTGGAACGGTTGAGCAGTTTTAAATGGAAATCTTATTTAGAAGAAGCCAGTAAAATATTTGCTGCCCAGAGCATTACGAAGAAGATGCAGATTGAATTAATTAAGGCCAATATTCCTTTAAGAGGCGAGGAGTATATTCTGATTAACTTTCTTCTTATGTTTGGCCTTGGTCTGTTGTTAATCCTAATCACCAGGAATGCAATACTGGGGTGGATTGGAGTAATAACGGGTTTTATGGTCCCAAAAGTGATTGTAAAGAGAATGAAGCTTAAGAGGGTGCAAAAATTTAATTCCCAGATTGGGGATGCTTTGGTGGTTATGTCAAACTCCATGAGGGCCGGGTTTAGCTTTCTACAGGCCACAGAGATGGTTTCCAAAGAGATGCCATCCCCGATTTGCGACGAGTTTGCCAGGACCCTTAGGGAAATGAACCTTGGTACTCCAACTGAGGAAGCCCTGCTCAACCTCACAACCAGAATAGAAAGTGAAGACCTTGACCTTGTGATTACAGCTGTTCTGATTCAACGTCAGGTTGGTGGGAACCTTGCAGAGATACTTGATGGAATTTCTCATACCATCAGGGAACGTATTAGAATTAAAGGGGAAATCAAAACCCTTACAGCTCAGGGGAGGGTTTCCGGGATTATTGTCGGAGTCCTTCCGGTAGTGATAGGTCTTGTTTTGTCAGTGATAAACCCCTCATACATCGGGGTCTTGTTTACAAATCCAACCGGTTGGGCAATGTTGACTGCTGGGGTTATTTCGCAAACAATAGGAATCGCTTTAATCAAGAAAACCGTAGATATCAAAGTATAAAAGGGGGGCCCCTTATGCTGTACCTAATCTTGGTGGCCTGTTTCCTGGCAGTTTTTTTACTAATATATGGCGGATATATGGCTGTTAATCAGGAACGTTTTGCTATTACCCATAGAATGCAGGAAATTGTTCACAACTTTCGCCGGAAACAAGACTTGGATGATGAACTAAACCAGCCATTTTATACAAGAGTAATCCACCCGATAATAGAGAAGTTCGCATTAACGGTTGGAAAAGCAACCCCTGCTAAGAAAAAGGTTAGTTTACAAAAGAAACTGATGATGGCTGGCAACCCGGGTAACTTTTCGCCCAACGAATTTTTAGTAATTCAATATGTGCTTACTTTGGGGTTTCCCATTTGTGTTATGCTGTTTGCCCTGCCTCTAAACTGGAACCTTTCTTTTATTATTCTCGGGATGAGCATTGGAGCAGCAGGGGGATTTGTAATTCCCGACTATTTCCTTAAAATGCGGGCAGATCGGCGTAAAGGGGAAATCCAGGATAATCTCCCTGATGTTTTGGATTTACTTACTGTCAGCGTTGAGGCAGGTCTTGGTTTTGACGCCGCATTGGTTAAAGTAGTAGAAAAAATAAAGGGAGTTGTGTCTCAGGAATTTGCCCGTGTCCTACAAGAGATAAAAATGGGTAAACCTAGGCGGGACGCCCTGCGTGACTTGGGTAACAGGTCAGGAGTGGATGATTTGGTCGCATTTGTGAGTTCAATCATTCAGGCCGACCAGTTTGGGGTAAGTATTAGTAATGTTTTGCGTATGCAGTCTGAACAAATGCGCCAGAAAAGAAGACAAAGAGCCGAGGAAAAGGCTATGAAGGCTCCGATTAAAATGCTCATTCCATTGATTTTATTTATTTTCCCAACCATTTTTATTGTAGTTTTAGGCCCGGCGGCGTTACAGATAATGAAAACCTTCAAGTAGTCAGGATGGTTTGGATTTGATTTAATAAGTTAGCCGGGAGTGATACGAGTGCGGATTATAAACCGGACCAAAGCCGCTGTCTTAGCTGACAATGTGGAGGTCGCTGAAACCTGGGTGACCAGGCTGCGCGGATTAATGTTTAGAGACCGGTTGCAGGAGAAACATTGTCTGATTCTAAAGCCCTGCAATTCCATCCATACATGTTTTATGAGGTTTAATATCGATGTCTTGTTTGTCGGCGATGAAGGGGAGATACTATACCTATTGGAAAACATGCCCCCCTTTAGATTTTCTCCGATTGTCAGGAAAGCCAGGTTTATTATTGAACTACCGGCTCATACAATAAGCCTAACAGGTACTTCTTTGGGAGACCGGCTTAGTAACCTAAAGGAGTAACAAGGAAAAACCCTTGTTTTATTGGTGTTTTTGCAGGGATGACCGTTTGTATGTCGAATAATGCAAACGGGGGTGTTTACCATGGCAAGGGCCACAAAGGGTTTTGTACACGGACTGTATGTATGGCTGGTAATTTTCACCGGTTACGGAATGCTGGCCACCTTGTTAAGACAAAAACCCCTGGAAATAGATTTGTGGAGGGAGTACGCAGTTCTTGTAGTTCTCGGCGTCTTAGCGGAATGGTTTGTTGTATCAGTGCCTCAGGGAAGCCTTTCTCTGGGGTTTGCTATTATTTTTGTTTCCTTTATCAGGTTTGATATTACTACTACCGTTATTGTCAGCGTCCTTAGCGCTTTTATTGCAAACAGTATCTTTAGCAAAGACGGGCTGTTCCGCTCCACCCTTTTTAATGGAGCACAATACACCCTATCAGCCTTTGTTGCCTCAGCAGCCTATTATTATGCAGGGGGACATGCTGTAGATAAGGTAGCCGGTCCAAATATCACTCCTCTAATTGTCTTCGTCTTGGTTTATTTCTTTGTTAATCACCTCCTGGTAACAATGTTTTTATGGCCGTCATTTAAGTTTCAGGCATGGTCTGTTTGGCGTTCAGCTCTTAAATGGGACTGCTTTACATATATGTTTGCAGCTCCAATAGGAATTTTGATGGCTTTGATTTATGAGAAAACCGGAATGATAGGCGCGGTCCTGCTTTTCATTCCGTTACTGACTTTAAAATACTTATTTCGTCTATATATTAATCTCGAAATGGCTAATAAGGAATTATCGGTACTTTATGAGGTGGCTAAAAGTTTGGGTGCAAACCTTGATCTTAACGAGATCTTGGGCCTTATTCTATCTGAGACTAAAAGAGTTGTAAACTACCATACGGGAGTAATTTACTTGTGGGAAGAGGCCGAACAGATTTTGATGCCGACCGCGATTAGAAGTCCTTTTTCGGAACAGCTGAAAAATATTTACTACCCTTTAGGCGAAGGACTGATAGGTCATGTTGCGGAAAGTGGTCAACCTGAAATTGTCTATGATTCAAAAAAAGACCGGGATTTACGGAGCATGCCGGGAATTAATCAGTTTTTAAGGTCTTTACTGGTAATACCGCTTTCAATGGATCAAAAACTGATTGGCATAGTAGCTTTAGGTAAGAAAGAACCCAATGCCTTCGGGCCTAAGCAAATGAAGATTCTCAGTAGTTTGGGCGGCCAGGCAGCTGTCGCCATGGCAAATGCCATGCTTTATAAAAAGATTGAGAAACTAGCTATTACAGACGGCTTAACAAAAGTATATAACCACAGGCAGTTTTATAAAAAAATCGAGGAAGAAGCGGAACGTTCTAAGAGATATGGAACAACCTGTTCATTGGTAATGCTGGATCTGGACTTTTTTAAGAAATTTAATGATCAATATGGGCATCGGGCCGGTGACACCGCTTTATGTAATGTGGCCCAAGTGCTTAATGCAAGCACTAGGACAATAGATGTGGTGAGTCGCTACGGTGGAGAGGAGTTTGCGATAATTTTACCTGAAACAGACAGTACAGGGGCCAAGTTGGTTGCAGAAAGAATCCGCCGGGCTGTCCAGGACACGTCTTTCCCGGTTACAGAGGATCAACCCCCGGTCCACGTTACAGTTAGTGTTGGGATTGCCACATGTCCCCAGGATGCATCTGATGTTAATGAGCTTGTCGAATATGCCGATAAGGCTTTGTACTATTCTAAAGAAACCGGAAAGAACAAAGTATCTGTATGGTCTGAGATACCGGTTAAAACAATTGCCGAAAAAGGTTTTTAGAACACTATTGATTAAATGACTGTTCTAAAGAGGTTTGAGGGTTCTCATTTAGTGAGGACCCTTTTGTTTGTCGAAAGGTGTAGCAATTTTTGTCAAGGGAAACGCTGTGTACTGTCGAAATAGTCTTCCATGAAAGATTTACTTGTCTGTATTTATATGGCTAAAATAAATAACTGCTACCGGGCATTTATGACCCACAACCCGCAGGTTGATGCCCGGATTCTGTTAAGTGACGGGCGGCTGGATTTGCTTACTCCTTTCATTCCTGTAGGGGTTGCTTATTATATTCTGAAGACGGTTTTTACTGAGGAAGAAATAAAGGGGTGTGACATCAGCCATAATGGTAAACCCCTGTTGAGCTGGTTTAAGAAAACTCCCTCTTACAGTGAAATTGTTTGTGTGAAGTCGGCAAGAGTAACCAAGCTGCTTAAACAAATAGACCACTTTTTTGGAGAAGCTGTGTTTCTGCCCAAGAATTATGTGTATCCAAGACAAGTTTTTTTCGAGGAACTTCCTGCAGAAGATGAGAAGTGGAACGACAGGTATGTCCAATCTGCAGTGAAGGAAGCCCTTAAAGGAAGGATTCTATTTCTTGAAGAGTTAGAAAAAAGCTTAGTTGAAAATGGATTTAAGACTAACGCAAACATCATGGATGTTCTGCAGGTTCTTGCCTTAAGGGACAGAGTCGAAATAATGCCTTCCTTAGGCTTTACTGCTCCGGGGGAAGCAGCTTGTTTCAGGTGCGGACACAAAATAAATTTCCCCGGTGTTTTCGGTCAGTACCCGGAAGTCTATGGTTACATGTATCATGGACAGTGTCCCCAATGCAAGCTGCCCTCTCTGTATTGTGAAAATTGTAATGTCTTCGGTGAGTCAAGATTATGCCGGGGGTTGTTTGCGCTTGATCCCCGGTCGGGCGGAAATAAGAATAAACATGGTTTAAAATATGAACTCTCAGGGGTTACCCCTCTGACCGATGCCCAAAATAGGGCTGCCCGGGAACTAGTGGATTTTGTCAAAGAAAATAAAACTAATGAATGTTTGATTTGGGCCGTGTGTGGGGCAGGCAAAACGGAAGTTGTACTCAAGGCTATGGCTGAGGTGCTCAACTCAGGAGGTTCTGTCCTATATGCTATTCCCCGGAGAGATGTCGTTAAAGAGCTTTCACCGCGGTTGAAGAAATCATTCGGGAACTGTGACATTGTTACGAGTTATGGCGGGAGTGAGGAGAAATTTCGCTCAGCTCCCATTGTTATTGCAACAACCCATCAGGCTTTGAGGTACTACAGGCAATTTGACCTGGTTATTTTAGACGAGGTAGATGCATATCCTTACAGGGATAACCACATGCTGCATGTGGCTGTGAAGCGGGCAGCAAAACCGGGGGGACATACCGTCTATCTAACGGCGACTCCTGATGAAAAAGTTATATCCCAGGTAAACCGTGGACTGGCAAAATTAATTACTATTCCGGCACGCTACCACGGTCATCCAGTCCCAGAACCGCAATGCACGAGGCTGGCGGCATTTCAAAAATCTGATGGCCGCAATTGGTCAGTCGCACCATATATTACGGAGCTGCTTTATAAATGGCTGGTAGAAAATGACGGGCAGGTATTTGCTTTTCTACCCACCATTCAGATGGTGGAAACCTTCGGCCCTATTTTGGAGAAAACCGTCACCGGGTGGGCTAAGCCCAAGGAGTCAGGCCTCTTACGTTTTAGTCACTCCAAGGACCCGTTCCGGGATCAAAAAATAGAAGATTTCAAGGCGGGAAAATTCCGCCTTTTTCTTACTACTACAATCATGGAACGGGGAATTACAGTTAACAGGGCAAATGTCCTTGTGATCCATGCTGATTTTGACAAAGTATTTGATGAGGGGACGCTGATTCAGATGGCTGGAAGAGCGGGCCGGTCAGCAGAATTTCCCCACGGTGAAGCAGTCTTTGTCGGTCGTACGATTAACAAGGCCATGAAAAATGCCATTAAAAAGATAAGATATTTAAATTCGGTTGCGAGGCAAGAAGGATATCTGGAAAACGGAGAGTGAACAGCTTGAAAATTTTAGATAAAATATCGGGGTTTCTTTTTCCTCTGCAAAATAGCTGTCTTTTATGCAAGAAAGGCGCCAGCTATGGCAGTCTTTGTCCAAAGTGCCGGGATGAAATTATCACCAGGCATGATTTTACGTTTTGCCCGGTCTGTGGGAGGTATCAACTTGAAGTTTCAAGCGCCAAACAAAAACACAATGTGTGCCAGGAGTGCCGGGAAACAACGCCCCGGTTTTTAGCAGCTAAATCTTTGGGGCCTTTTAGGGGGGCGTTAAAGGAAGCCATCTACATTTATAAATATAAAGGACATCGTTCATTATCTATTGTATTTGGTCAATTATTAGCTGAATTACTGTTGGACGAACCCGGTTTGGCGGATACCGATTTGCTTGTTCCCGTGCCACTAAGTCAGGAAAAAGCAGTTACCAGGGGTTTCAACCAGTCGGAACTGTTAGCTGTGAAGATTGGTAAAATCTTAAATTTACCTGTTAGCAATGATCTAGTGAGGGTAAGAAACACCCCCAGTCAGAGTAAACTTGCCCGGAAGGCCAGGATGGACAACATAAAGGGGGCATTTGCCTTAAGTAACAAAATCTCCGGGGGAAATGTCGTTCTAATCGACGACATCCTGACAACCGGTGCGACTGCAGGGGAATGCGCCGGAGTTCTATTGCAGGCTGGGGTACAAAAAGTGACGGTTTTGACCTTGGCTTCAGGAATACAAGAAAAAGACAACTATCTTTTCTAACAAAGAAGGAAAAACCAGGAATTTGTCGAAAAAGATAATAATAAAGGATTAGTTGTCCGGGAGGAGATATTATGGGCGAATTAAGAAACTGCCCAGTTTGTGGCAAGGTCTTCGTCAAGCTATTGAAAAACCTTTGCCCTGATTGTATTGACAAAGAAGAGCGGGAATTTGAAGAAGTAAGACTGTATCTGAAGGATAATCCCGGGGCATCGATAGGAGAGATTTCCGAATTTACCGGGGTTGATGAAGACAAAATACTTAAATGGATGAGAGAGGACCGGATAGATGTCTGTGTTGGAAAAGGCGGTGTCTTAACCTGTAAGAGGTGTGGCAGTGATATTATTGCGGGGAACCTGTGCTCCAAGTGTGCCCAAGTTTTGGCCGCTGAAATAAAATCAGCCACTCATTCAGTCCCGCTAAAAGATACAGAACCTGACAAACCAAAGGAACCCAAAGGGAGAGGTATGTTTGTGGCTCAAAAGCTTAGAGATGATAATTAGTTGTTCCTTAAGTTCTTTTCGAGAGGCTTGTGAGTAAGATAACTAAATTTTCAGAAAAACATTGGACCTAGCTTTGTTAATAAGCTATTAGGCGCAATAACGAGTAAAACCGAAGAACACAAAGTTATTTTCAGAAAAACCGGCCTAAACGAAAACTAATGATTTATCGACATTGTAAGTAAGTTTTAGTTTAGTATAGTTATAAATGGGGTGGCCGGTATGATTATCTCCAATAACCAGATTCGCAATTTACTTAACCAGTATTTAAAACAAGATGCGGCATTTTCTCCAAACAGGAAAGCAGAAGTGAGTAAACTCTTTAAAGAAGAAGTTTACAACTTTACTGTTTCTCAGGATGCCAAGGCATATTCTTTAGTGAAAGAAGCAATCAAAGACCTGCCGGATATTAGAGAAGACAGGCTGGCAAAAATTCAAAAGCAGGTAAAAACAGGGACTTACGAAGTTACCAATGAAGAAGTTGCGGAAAAGATGATTGGTAGAAGCCTGGTTGATGAACTGGTCTAATATTGGACCGGAATATGGGGGAATGGTTGTGGAAAACGACTGTACCGGATTACTGGAAACTGTGGAAAAGCAGCTGGATATTTACCGAGAGTTGCTTTCCCTGGCTCAGGCAAAAAAACCGGTATTGGTAAAAGGAGACATCCCCGAACTTGAAAAAATGACGAAAGAAGAAGAACTGTTAATCTTACAGGTTGGTAGGCTTGAGGAGCAGAGGAGATCTTTGCATCAAGCCTTAGCCAACCATTTCGTACTTTCGTCTGAGGAATTGTCGTTGTCTGAATTAATAAGACGGACTGACGGTGATACCAGTCAGAGATTTCAGCTGGTGTTCGCCGAGATGACTGAGGTTTTGAAGGAATTGGCTGATATTAACCAGGTAAACATTGAACTCATAAAAAGTTCTCTCGACTATATTGATTTTTCGATGGATATTTTGACAAGCACCAACAGAGCTCCGGTTTACAATGAACAGGATGACGATAAAAAACAGACAGCAGCCAAAGTTTTTGACCGGAAGATTTAGAAGCAATCTATAAGAAAAGGCGGGGTATTTATGAGGTCAACTTTTTTTGGACTCGAAATAGGCAGGAAGGCTCTCCAGACTCAACAGAGGGCGTTGGATGTGATCGGTCATAACATTGCGAATGCAAACACCCCAGGGTTTACGCGGCAGCGGGCCGTTATGGCGGCCACGAATCCATTCGCCATGCCTGCTTTTAACCGTCCTATAGGCGCCGGGCAGCTTGGTACGGGCGTTGAGGTCCAGGAGATAAAGCGGCTGCGGGACGATTTTATTGATTTACAGGTTCGGCAGGAAGTTAATAAAACAGGTGAGTGGGAAGTAAAGCAAAACGCCTTAAAGAAGCTGGAGGTTCTGCTAAATGAACCGTCAGATGCCGGGTTACGTATAGTTCTTGACCAGTTTTGGAGCTCATGGCAGGACCTGTCTAAACAGCCGGAACTTAAGGCAGTAAGGTCGGCCGTCCTCCAGAGAGGAATCGCTGTCGCTGAGACGTTTAACCACTTGGACAGGCAGTTAACAGACCTGGCTGATGACTTGGACACCTCGATTAAGATTAAAATTGACGAAGTAAACAATATTGCGAGCCAGATATCTACGCTGAATGATCAAATCGTCAGGGTAGAGGTTCAGGGGGACAATGCTAATGATCTGAGGGATAAAAGAGACCTCCTGATTGATGAACTTTCTAAGATAATTCAAGTCGGCGTTCAGGAGAATCAATATGGCGCCGTCACTGTTACAATAGGTGGCAGGGCTTTGGTAACAGAGAATACGGCTTTTCAAATTTATGGGGATCCCAACGGGTTAAACTTCGGATATGTGGATATCAAGTGGCTGTCAGACAATTCCCTTGTTTCGGTGCAAAACGGGGTCTTTAAGGGAATGCTGGATACAAGGGATATTACCGTACCCGGCTATCGTACCCAATTGGATACCATGGTTAGTGCCCTGGTAACAAATACTAACTTAGAACACTCTGGCGCGATTGACCTTGGCGGGTTTGGTCTGGATAACATCAACGGACGTAACTTTTTTGACCCCGCCGGAACAGATGCCGGAACAATTGCTGTGGACGCTAATATCCTGGGTGACCTGGATCACATTGCCGCCGCTTCAATTATAAATTCTCCCGGTGATGGGTCAAATGCTCTGGATCTTGCAAAATTAAAACATCTGAACCTAATCGGAACCACCACAATTGACGACTATTATCGGGGGATGATAGCCCAGCTGGGTGTCCAAGCCCAGGAGAGCACCAGGATGGTTGATAACCAGAACCTGCTGGTGGGACAGCTGGAAAACAGACGACAGGATGTTTCGGGAGTATCCCTGGATGAAGAAATGACAAGTATGATTAAATTCCAGCACGCATACAATGCTGCCGCGAGAGTGGTAACTGCCATGGATGAGATGCTGGATGTAATTGTCAATAGGCTGGGTACGGTCGGCAGGTAAGAAATCGGTCTAGTTGGCAGGTGAGAAATCGGTCTGGTTGGCCGATAAGTAATTGGAAAAAGGGGGACCTGTTATGCGCGTAACTCAGGGTATGATGGTAGGTAATTTTTTAAACAACTTAAACAATAATTTTAGAACAATGGACAAGATACAGGAGCAGTTATCTACAGGAAGAAGAATAAATAGGGCTTCTGATGACCCGGTAGGGGTGGTAAGTTCTTTACGTTTGAGGACCGGACTTACCGAAACCGAGAAATATCTCAGTAATGTTGATGATGGCAAAGCATGGTTGGAAACAACAGATATCGCCCTGGGACAAGCCGGAAATATCCTGCATCGGGTAAGGGAACTGACTGTCCAGGGAGCAAACGACACATTACCCCCGCAATCCCTGGATGCCATAGCCAAAGAAGTGGCTCAATTGAGAGAACAGCTGATTCAGGTCGGAAACTCAACTGTCGATGGGCGCTTTATTTTTGGCGGGTATCAAACCACAAACCCTCCTTTTATAGTTTCGGGTTTATACGGCGGTGACCCTGCTATAATTTACAATGGGGATAACGGAACGATTAATTATGAAATCGGTGTCAATATACAGGTACCTATTAATATAACCGGTGACAGTCCTTTTACCAGTATTATGAATATATTTGACCTCTTAACAGACATTAAGAACGATATCGCTGCAGGTAATACCGGTTCTTTATCTAGTGTCCGGCTGGGGCAGCTCGACAGTGTTATGGATAATATGCTTTCTGTACGCTCTGACGTAGGGGCTAAAGTAAACCGGATGGAAATGACGAAAGCGCGCCTAGATGATACCAATTTAAATTTAAGCGCACTTTTGTCAAAAAATGAAGATATTGACACCGCGAAGGTTATCACTGAATTAAAAATGCAGGAAAATACTTACCAAACTGCCCTCGCCGCAGGCGCCAGGATTATTCAGCCTACTTTGATGGATTTTCTCCGATAAGGAGTGAGACCGGTGGAAATTAGTATCACCCGGCAATACGGACAAATTGGCATTAGTTACACACAGTCTCAAATGGAAATAACAAGCAATGTGGCTGATATGAAAATTGCCCAAGTTCCACCGGAGATAGATATTTTTATTGACTTCCCGCAGATTGATATCGACCTTACTGAGACTCTGGCGGACATTGGATATAAGGGAGTAGTGGCTTTTTCCTCTGAACAGGCGTATACGGCTTTAGGTACGGTGCTCCAGGGGATAGGCCGGACTGCCCGGGAGGGTGATATTATCGCCCATTCTGTTGGCAGAGGGCCGAAAGTATTTTCCATGATTGCCTGGAATAATAGTTTTGATAATACCGATTTTAATGTTGATGCTATACCCCATATTCCTCCGAAGATATCGGCTACAGGAGGAATGCAAGTGGATTATCAGCCGGGACAGGTTAATGTAGATGTACCCCTTGACTTTTTCCCAAAGATAAACGCCGCTCCGGGGACGGTCAAGATATATTTAGAAAAGGAACCGATGATAACAGTTGAGGTGGTCGGGAGTTATCTTGACTTAGTAATCTAAATCTTTGAGGTGAGATGTGTGATTGTTGAAACCAGACGTTTCGGAAATATTGATATTCCGGAAAAAGACCTTATTATCATAGCCGGCGGAGTGCTGGGGTTTGAGGGCATCCAAAAATTCGTGCTCCTGGACCATGACTCGGAAACCCCCTTTAAATGGCTGCAGGCTGTAGACAATCCGGAACTGGCTTTTGTGGTAATGGAGCCTTTTATTTTTTGCCCGGACTACCAGTTTGATCTTAGTGACAGTGATATTGAGGAGATTGGGTTGTCAAAACCTGAAGAGGCGGTCGTATTGACAATCCTGGTTATACCGGAAGACCCCAAGAAAATGTCGGCGAATATTAAAGCCCCTATAGTAATTAATCAGACCAATAAAAAAGGCAAGCAGATTGTCCTTAATAATGATGAGTATCCAATTAAATTTTATCTTTTCCGGGAGGAAAAAAAGAGCCAGGGAGGGCGTTAACATGTTAGCACTGACCAGAAGAGTGGGACAAAGCATAATTATTGGGGAAAATATTGAGATTACAATTGTGGAAGTCAAAGGTGACCAGGTCAGGATAGGGATCAATGCCCCCAAAAGTGTGAGAATACTGCGGAAAGAAATCTTTGATGAAATCCAATTTGAAAATAAAAAGGCGGCAGATGTGGCCGGCAAGATGGTTGGTGACCAAGTGAAGGAATTAGAATCAATTATGAAAAAGTACAACCCGCCAGAATAAATGGGACCAGCAAGAAAAATAAGCAATTTATACTATTGCTAAGCAATAACGAGGAATTCTTAGCTAAATGAGGAACATTGACCAAAAATGGTCTTTGACAGCTTTAATGCTTTTTCGCCAAAATTCGATAATATTAGCGTGGTAAGTTATCTTTCTCATTTTTTTACGGTAGCGGCCGATACCGAAGAATATGAGAGGAGGCAAAAATAAAATAACCACAAGAGCATGGACGCTCATAAACAAAATTCAAGGAGGATGATTTTTTATGAGGATTAACCAGAACGTAGCTGCTTACAATGCATGGAGGAACCTGACTGTAACTGATTCCGGTATGAACAAGTCGCTGGAAAAACTGTCTTCCGGTTTCCGG
>PGZN01000089.1 GCA_002840165.1 Firmicutes bacterium HGW-Firmicutes-8 | reverse complement strand
TCTTTGCCCTTTACTTATATTATAGGTTAATGAACGGTAAAATGCAAGTTAATAAACGCTCTTATTCATTGGTATAGTACTGTATCAATGGCATTACCCGTCGGCCTCGCGTACTTACATGCACCCGCGTTTATACTATACATAAACGAATTGCGCCAGCCCAACAGCACCGGACATCTCCCCGGCTAGTGCATCTGTGGCAAATTTTTGCATGTTCATTCATCTCTTTCTCTCTCATGGATTTTATGCAGATAGTAATGGGAAAGGCCAACGGATTTTGTCCATTGGCCTGAAGTTTGTATTTTGGTCAGACGCTACTTTCGGTACTGACGCTATTTTAGGGTGTTCTAGGGGTATCTCACTGCAGAATTGTTATTATGGGTTGAGATTTGACAGGATGAAGAATCCAGAAATCAGATTGCGGCAATGTTTTTAGTCTTTCTAATGTCCTTGTCAGTTTTTTTGTAGCAAATTGAGGAAGTCTTTTGAGCTACTTCCTTTCCAACAAAAGAAGAACCTCAAGAGAGTATTTATGTGAACTCCCTTGAGGTGTATCTTTAAACAATAAATCGGCATTCTTTGAAATTACCTTAAGAGAGCTAAAATCACGACTACAACAATGATTAGAATACCCATGCCTCTAATACCTTGACTACTAGGTAACTCTACCTTACCTTTGTGTAACCAATTATAAAAATTGGCAACGCTAGTTGGTGTCATAATCCACCATAAGCCAAATAGTATAAAAGGTAAATAAGATAAACTCTCAAGCTTAAATTTCATCTTGACAACCCCAATTCAATTATTAGAAGTTTCTTTTGCAACAAGTATCATTAGGAACACAAAAATACTTAGTGAAAACAAGCCAAATACTCTAAAACGAAAAATATATTGTGGTGAATTTACCCTGGCCAGCAGTTTTTCTGATTTTTGCATTTTGCTGTAATAGTTGTAGAAAAGCCGTTGTATAGTCTTTGCCCAAAACAAATACACAAAACCAACTAACCCGAAAACAAGGGCTATTAATATGTGCTGAATAATTGAACTCATATTGCTCACCCTGCCTATTTTAAATAATCCTTTATGTTACCCCAATAACTTGAATAATGGTAAGAGAACCCTGCCTGAGCAGGAGAAAAAGCTCCAAGTTCAGAAGCAACTTTTCCAGACGTTAAAGTATATCCTCCACCTACTCCGTACCCCCAAGATACATTTCCGCTATGACCAGATAGGGTAGATATAAGCTGTTTATCATCGACTTTGTTACCTCCAGTTATACTGCCTGAGACATTTTCTGCTGCTTTACCAACATTAAATCCTAAAATTGAATAATATATATTACCCTTCCTATCAACGGTTAATTGCTGTGAAGGTCCTAGTAAAGTCAGAGTATATGGATTAGGTATTGCTTCATTAAGGCTAAATGATACATAATCACGTGATAATATTTCGAGTTTGTCGAAGGTGAGTTTGACAGGTATTTTTTCCTGCCGTTCTTAGGAGTCCTAACCACAAAGTACAAAGTTCACAAAGAAAGACTAAAACCTCTCCAATCTTACAGTGCCATGTGTTCCGTAATCCGACATCAGCCAAGTTTCCACTAACATTTTAGTCTTATATAGTACCCAGCTAACTTGAAATGCAAAGCCTGGATGAAAGCCGGATGTGTGAAAAGACCCCTGTCAAATTGGGGAAATTGCTTGAGTTTCTAACTGCTCCTTGGAACAAATCGGCTCACGATACCTACAGGTTAATCCTGATTTGACGGCTTGCTGAAAATAACCCCAATATGTCGGGCAAAGAATCAGCCCTCCATCTTGGGGTTTGTCAGCAATTTGTTTTATGAATTAGCTTAGACTCCTTAAATGGCAGTAACTGTGTATTCCTTATATGAATAAAAATAAATTGCCGCTCAAAAAAACGGGGTGAAGTCACCAGAATAATCGAGGTAACTATATAAAAAACTCCTGATAATATTACGCCTGCAATAATCCCCGTAAACGCTCCTTCCGGAAACCGTATTGAATCACCACCCATAACGTATATCTGGTCTGCACTTAAAACAAAAGGTGTTATTCCGAAACCTACAATGGCAGATATACATAAAAGGGATAAACTCAAAAAAGGATTTACCTTCTTTTTAAAAAACCAAATTGGAAATAAAATACCAGCGGCTATCATTGGGATATAGGGTATCCAAAATGCGAGTAACCCTAAAATTATTGAAGTTCCTATAAGCGGTAAATAATTTATTAACAAACCATCACCTCCGACTATTCGCATATTTGAACAATACAATCACCTAACAAAGGTCAGTTTCATTGAGTTAATGACAAAACAGAATCAATCTTGATTCTAAGGATAATTTGGTAATTAACCTGACTGAAAATCATCTAGTTTTTGATTTTTTCCTGAGTTACAGCAAGACTTAATTAAATATTCCAGGACAGGTGGTACTTGTATAAGCAATAGAATTCTACAGGTGCCTGCCTCTACTGCTTCTTGTCTTTGAATTCTTTCTCAGGTATATACTCTTGATGGGTACCGAAAATAGCGTTAGCCCACCTATCTAGATAATTAAATGTTTGCTTTTTCGTATTCTCAAATCTTGTAGTACCATCATACGAATAATATGCTCCATTTAAGGTTTTGATAAAATCTTTGGAAGGATCATCAAAAGTATCTGTAGGCCCCAATAAATTTCCCTTTTCACCTTCATGATGTTTCCACCAGACTGCAGATTCATCGTCTGCATCATAATCCATATGGGCGTCAATATCCTGAAGGGCATGCAATCCTTTACCTAAGGTCTCAAAAGAGGTCTTTCGAGAA
This sequence comes from Firmicutes bacterium HGW-Firmicutes-8, assembly GCA_002840165.1. GTDB lineage: Bacteria > Bacillota > Thermincolia > Thermincolales > UBA2595 > GW-Firmicutes-8. The sequence goes on along the minus strand of PGZN01000089.1, from coordinate 2,736 downwards.
TTGTTTAGATTATTAAGGTATAACCGTTTTAGCCATTCTTTTTTAGATCCTTCTTTCATATCTTCAATTTTTTTCATATTCTTTTTATATTGCTCATCCGCGTTTTTCCATATTTGAACCGATAGCTGTAAATTTTCTTCGGAGTGCTGTTTCCTACTGTCAACATTAGGGTCAGGATTGTTATCAAAATGCCATCCTTGAGACTCATTCGATGGAATTATTGGAGTTGTCGAGAAATCATCATCGGTTTCAATATCTGCTTGACCAATTATATCAGCATACGGTCCATAAATACCTCTCTTTTTTGCAATTTCTATTGTTGTATTTTTATGTACGGATTCACCCCAATGGCCAGTAACATCAATAAATCTCATCGGATTGTTATTTCCATACCCATACAAATGCTCTTTCCAAGCAGCACCTTTTTCCACACCGTAGCTGTCCTCGCTGGTGAATCGCTGAACATTCGGGTCATAATACCGCGCCCGCAGATAATAGTTGCCCGTCTCTTCATCCAAGTATTCCCCACAATAGCGGAACGGGTTGTCTATCTTCTCTACTTCCTGCCGCCATAGTTCGGTGGTCTGCTTCCCGCCGAATACTTTGGACTCAGGCATCTCTTCCTTGCCAAAGGCGTCATAGCGATAGTCTTTGATGACCTGCCCTTTTTCATTGAGGAGTTGAGTGACATCACCGTGGGCATTATGCAGGTAGAAGAGGTAAGTGGGGTCGGTACCGTTGGCGTATGACTCGCGGTAGATTAGTCTGAGGCCGCGGACGTTCTTTGCAGTAACGGCATTATTTTTATCTGTTTCCAGGATGATATTTCCGCCATTGTAATAATAGTTAGTCGCTTTGTCCCCGAAATCCTTCTTTGTGCGGAGGCCAATGCCGTTGTAAGTGTAGTCGGTGAATTGGCCATCGGGGTTCTGCACCCGGCTGAGCTGGTTAAAGCCGTTGTACCAGTAGTTGAAGGTCTTGGAGGCAATGGTGCTGCCGTTTCGTTTGACGACCTCATCTTTGGTGAGCTGGTTGCCTACGGCATCATAAGTGAAGCGGTGCTGAACGTTTTCGCTGCCTTTGTCGGTCTCCTGGAGCAGGAGGCGGCTGTCTTTGTCGTAGAGGTATGAGGTTTGTTCGATTTTGGTGTCTTTTATTTCGGTGAGTTCCTTAATGTTGTCCAGGTCGTCATACTCGTAGTTTTGGATTTTGTCAGGCGCCAGGGCAGTTTTAATCCTGGACAGGGGGTCGTAATAATACATAGTTTTATCGGGGCCTTCATCTTTGAGGGTCTGGTTCCCCCGTTTGTCATACTTATACTCGTAATTGCTGACCACATTCTTCCCGTCGAAGTAGCGGAGGTTTTTGATGTTGCCTGAGGGGTAGTATTTGTAAGATGATTTGATGCCGGTCACGCCGTTCAGTTCCTCGGTCAGCTGGCCGATGGCGTTGTAACTGTAGCCGAACTTTTTGCCGTTGTCTCTGACCGCGGTTAGGCGGCCGACTTTGTCATATTCGTAATTCAGGTTCATCTGCTTGAGGCTGCCCTGCATTACCTTGAGGTTGGAGACGCGATCTGACTTGTCATAGGCATAGTTCTGCCTGATGCCGTTACCGTAGTTGATTGTGGTCAGACGGCCCAGGGTGTCGTAGTTGAATATGGTGGCGCCGGAGGCGTCGGTCATTTGGCGGGTTTGGCCGAGTTTGTCAAAGGAGATTTTGACGGCGTTTTTCTTGCCGTCTTTGGAAGAACCCTAACCACAAAGGTAGAGTGAAAGGCTGGGGATGCCAGCCCCTCCTCATCAAACCGTACGTGAGGTTTTCCCTCATACGGCTTTCCGATGTTCGTCATTTATGAGCATTCGGTTAAGCAAGCTTTAGTAGTTTCTGCTGTTTCAACATCCAATAGACTTTCGGCCACACACCCCTAAAATTTCTTTTTGTCTTTTTAGCATACCAGCGGCAAAACCGTTGAAGAATATACCAGTCCAGTTTACCCATGTGTGTACGACTGAATGGTGTAGTATAATAGTTTTTCCACCCACGTATCTTTGGGTTTAGAAAATCAACATGCTCCTTTAGGGACTGCACTCGTGCCGATGGAGGAGCCAGCCTTTTCTTAACTTCTTCGCGTATGTGTTTTTCCGCTTTTGTCGTTAACCATTGTTGAGTAGTGTAGAAAATCTTTGTTTGAGATGTTTCCGCCTTAGTTTTCCGATGGTGCATTCCCAGAAAGTCAAAGCCTTCTTCTCCACCATATAGCCCCAGAAGCCTTGTTTTATCGGGGTGTATAGTGAGGTCTAGCTTTTTCATGATGGCTTGTATCAGCTCCATGGACTTTTCTGCACCTTTCTTGGTCTTGCAGATAACCACAAAGTCATCTGCATACCTCGTCAGTTGCCCGTACCATGTCCCATGCTTTTCCCACAGTAAATCCAGTACATTCAGGTAAATATTTGACAGCAACGGTGATATGACTCCTCCTTGTGGGGTTCCAATATCTGTTTTTATTAGAGTGCCTTTTTCCATAACTCCCGCTTGAAGCCACTTGCGTATGAGTTTCAGAACCCTTTTGTCGCTAATCCGCATCTCTACCAGCTTCATCAGTTTATCCTGATTAATGTTGTCAAAGTATGACTGGATATCGACGTCACATACCCAGTTCCTTCTGCGATTACAGGCTTCTCTCACACGCTTTAGAGCTTCTTTGGCACTCTTCTCCGGTCGGAATCCGAA
>PGZN01000029.1 GCA_002840165.1 Firmicutes bacterium HGW-Firmicutes-8 | reverse complement strand
GAGGGGTTGGGTATTTTAACGGGTTTCCCGCTCGCCGTCTGGCAATCTAAGCTGCCACCTGCAGGCCGCAATGCAATGTCCCAGAACTTGATGGCTCAGCTTGCATTCCTAACAAGATGGCCGCCTCCCGTTTCAAAACCAGAAACTTACCGGCGGCCTTCGCCATCTTCAGACATGCTGGGACCCCTTGCCTTGCGGCCTGCAGCTGGCAGCAAGATTGCCAACGACGTCAGCGCCAGGGAAACCCTTATAAAATACCCAACCCCTCCAAGCTTGTTAGTCCGCCCTACGGAACACACCTGCCCCTCCTGTGCCAGAAGTGAAAGAGGATGTCTCTTTAAATCACCCCTTTCCGAGGAAGGGAATGGTAGGCTGCGGTAGCGCTAAACTGGCCATCCGTGTCTCCGCCCTGCGCCGCCGCCAGTTTCTTCGGTAAGTGGCGGATCAAGGGGAACAAAGGAAAATCCTTGTGCGGACAGTCATCCCCTCTGCTATTGGGTCATTCATGCACCTGGTAGCGGAAGACTCATGAAACAGTATTATACTGATAGAAAAGTGAACTGTGCCGCTATCTTATCAGGACAGGCCTAAACGGCACTGTTCGCAATATGGCCAAGCAAGTCTATTGCCCCCGAACTGAGCGAGGGAGGAGGCAATTGTCTTGCGGAGGAAAAGCCAGGAGAGGCCCGAACCCCGCCGGGGACCCGTTGCCTTTAGGCCGAGGTACAGGAATATAAAAGCCCTTATTCCGCTTTTATTTCGGAATTAGGGCTTTTTGTTATCGGGCCGCAGCGGGTGGCGGACAGCCCCTCGCTTCTCGGGGCGAAGGTTCCAGGTTCTTTTTCGACAATTTTTTCATACTATGAAAACCGCATTATAACCCAGGATAGCCGCATTTCGCGCCAGGTAGGAAGGATATTTTACTAAAAAAGATAAAATATTATAAAGCAAAATATATCTGCGAAAAGTGGACAAAGGTACAATAACTGTTTATTAATTAATGTGAAAAATAGTAAAACGGAAGAATGGAGGATAGAAGAAGATGTTTTCTAAAAGGCTTAAACGATTGAAACAGACAGAAGATTACAGAATTTTTTAGCTTCCCCCGAAATCATTGAGGATTCACACAAGAGGTGCCGGGAGAGAAGGAATGACCCTTATCTTACACAAATGCCCAGAGCGCTAAACAGTTTGCATATCGAAGAACTGCTTGAGAGTTCCGAGTCTTTGTTAAATGCCGCCCGGCCCATTATAAAAGAAGACCTTTACAGAAATTTTACCGATGAAGACCAAATAATTATCTTATGTAATCATGAAGGATATGCCGTTGATCTGATGAGCAGCCTTAAAGCTATTCAGTTGTGTTTCAGTATGGGTCTTGGCTTGGGGACTTGTTTCAGAGAGGAATTATGTGGAACCAATGCTATTGCCTTGGCAATGAACCTAAAAAGGATGGTAATAATAAGAGGGGACCAGCACTACTGTAAATTTTTCAAAAATTGGAGCTGCATCGCCTCACCGATAAGGTCGCCCAATGGCGAGATTATAGGCTATCTGGATATTTCTATGGACCACGAGGGAAAAATAGGCCATACGTTAGCTTTGGTGCAGTCGGCTGTAGTTTGCATCGAACAAAAGATGCATATTGAAAAGTTGTTGGGTGAAATGACGCCCAAAACAATTACTTCACCGGAAACACTTAGTAGATTTGAAACATTAAGCAGACGGGAGAGAGAGGTCTTTCGCTTAATGGCGGAGGGAGAGACTATGCCCCAAAAGTATAAATACAGCCAAAACATATCAAAAAGGAGTTTACAAAAAACTTAAGATAAAAAATAAAATTGACTGTTCGAATAAGGCTCGGCGATTAGGGATCCTTGACGAATAATTTTATCACCCAAAAGGGTGATAAAATTATGTCGAAACGTGACTAAAAAATCACCCTTTCGGGTGAAATGTATTTATTGGAAGGATTTGCTAAGATAGGATTATAGTGTAATAATTACAGGGAAGGAGGTGAAAAATGAGGCTTAGTTTAAGAAAGGCAATAACATTAATCCTTTTCATACTCCTGCTCTTCTCCTTGTTCTCTTTTTCCTCGTCAACCTTTGCTGTCAATAACAAGGTTTCTGCTGAATTAACCAGTAAAATTAGTAAGTTTTCCTTAAAAACCAATTGAATACCTTGGCGTTCCTAAGTTTTTGCATATTTACATAGTTCTGCATATATTTGTTTCTTTTTTATGCTATTATACTTTAAGGTGATATTGGTATATTATGGTAACAACTCACATTTTTTTCTCTCTGGCCTTCTTTAATCAAAAATACATAGGACTTCACGATTCAGGCATAAAGTTGCTTCGAGAGAAAGGGGGCAAGAAATATGTATGCTTTTAAAAGAGATGTAATTCGCGAACCACCTCAATAAAAATGGTGGTTCGGGAGACCAACCGAGGAAAGCCGCTCAAGCTAAGACCGAGGGAAAGCCTGCAGGAACCACTATGTCTAATTACTATATTCTGATTATCAAATTTGCTAAGGAGGGGAAAAATAATGTCAGCTATAAAAAGAAAAATCATTGTTTTAATTACAATGATAGCTTTACTGATTTTTCCGACGTGGTCTTACGCAGCCCTTATGGGGGTAATGGGTTGGGATTCAAGTCACTCCGGTACTGCTTATGGAACGTTCGGTTACAATTATGTAATGGCTGCCCCCAATGTAGACAGTATGCATGTTAGTTCTATATATGTCCGCAGTGGCAACACTCATATGTGTGAAGCTGGATGGTTTGCCTCCAGTGATGATATACCAAAATTCTTTAATGCTTGGATGATTAACGGAATCTACAGTGAGAGAATATGGGAAAATGCTCCTAAAGATTCAAACCATAGATACCAGGTAGAGAACACAATTGGTACCAATTGGTGGAAGATCTACATTGACGGTGTTAATAAATTCACAGTTAATATGAATGGATGGACACACGGTGACAGTGTAGGCACAAGCGAACGAAATTTGACTACCGATACAAACTACAGCCATTTCTGGAGCATGAAATATAAAAATTCAAGCGGTACTTTTAATAGTTGGCAAACGGGGAGTCAATATTATGACAATGACCCTGGTTACAAATATTCCAAGACTAGTAATACTGAATTCTATGTAGTTCAAGGATAGGAAGGTGTGATTAAGCATGAAAAACTTTATTAAAATTTTAGTTGTAGGGCTATGTGCTTTTGCTGTGACTGTAACTGCTTATTCCTTTAATTACAGTAATTACCGTAATGGTGAAAATCCCAAAAAAGCAGCAATAAACAGCACTTACCAGAATAGCGAAAGTCTCAAGCAAGGAGGAATGAAAGTTCGCCTTCTGGAAGGAGAAGCAGAAAAACAATATTTGGACAGTTGGAAGCAAAATCAAGATGTTTTTCCATCTGTGGATGAAATAAATAAAGCATTACCTTTTAAAATAAAATTACCTAAAGTTAATATTACAGGACAACCAACTATATATGCTTCTAAAAACAAAGAACCCGATAAAGTTACCATTACAGTTTTTTACAGGGGCGGGTTGAATAATCTGCACATGGTAATATTTAAGACCGCAGAGGTTATTGACTATTACCAAACTGTCAAAGAAATGGAAGACGATATTAAGAATGATATTTGTAAGGTGGATCAACCACCTAAGGTAGTTAGTGTTAATGGAATGACTGGTTGGGGGATAGAACCTGGATATAACATTGTCAACGGGGAAAAATCCCCAAGACCCGGTTTTGTTTCATGGAGTGATAACATGATACAATATACTATATATGGGACACCCGGAGAAAAAGGCCATAGCTTAGAACAACTTCTTAAAATGGCAAGTTCCACTTACGAAACGTAACCCTAGAATCCCTGCGGCATGCGCAGGGATTTTTTTAACGAATTGGAAAGAACCATATCGGCAAGGGTTTATTTAAGAATACAATTGTCTTGCGGCGGGAATGACCCATACCTGACACCCAACCCCCATTGTTTACCCGAACCCCGTCGGTTACCAGGTGCCGGTTAGGATCGAGGCGCAGGAACGTATGGTCACTTGTTCCGGACTTGTTTTTTCCGGAATTAGTGACCATAGTTATCGGGACGGAGCTGGTGGCGGGTAGCCCCTCGCTTTTAGGGGCGAAGGTTCCCATTTTTTCATTCGACATTTTTTCTGCGTTTCATACCATGTAAGCCGCATTATAATCCAGGATAGCCGCATTTTGCGCTAGGATAGGAAGGAATTTTTACCATAAATGATATCACAAACGAGGTTGGCAACACGGTAGTCAAAGGAAAGGGTAACCGCGAGGTGGAATCTCAAACAAGCCGGAGGCAAACTCCCGATAGTAAGGTACACGAATTGCTCTGAGGCTGGTTTATTTAAGGAGGCTGCAGACAAGTCAAAGCTCAAAGCCCACTGCCGACAAACACTATGCTAGACGACATGACAAAGCTCTTGTCAACAGGCAAAGACAAGAGCTTAAAAGGTAGAAAAAACGTTATGACGCTATTCGGATTACAGGTGCATGTTTAACACAGAAGATAGTATCTGGTCAAACAACGGATCATCTTAGTCGGAATTTCTAGCAAATAAATAGGCGAGCAAACCTATGGGGCCTAATGCAACTACCATTAGTGACCATAACTTCTCTTTGAAAACCTTATTTCAAATTACTTAAAAAGTTTGATATAAGCATTAATATGATTATATCATAAATAAACAAGTGATACTTGTGACTTTTTAACAAGCTAATTGTAAGCGGTACGGCAATCCTCAAAAGTTAAAGAGGATGTCTCATTCGACGCAACCGGGAGGAAAAAAACAAGGTTCTTTTGCGACATTTTTTTATACCACGGAAACCGCATGATAGGAGTTAGCCTCTTTCGGGTATTCAGTCAAAAATTCCGCTTTGGAATCGGCATGTGCAAAAGCCGCATGATTTCCTTTTGTGATTCGATTGCCCGCTTTGCAATAAACTGCCCAAAGGGTTTGTCATCTCTGTGCGCTTTTTCAAGAAGTTCAATGTATTCATGCCTAAGTACGGGGGGAATCACAGCCGGCAAATATCCGTCCTGTATCAGCGCGGTATTCATAATGAGCCTGGCAATTCTTCCATTTCCGTTTTTAAACGGATGGATAAAGACAAACCTTTTGTGAAGCAGTGCTGCAAACTCTACCGGATGAAACTGATTTCTTTCGGTTGTAATCCAGTGAAACAGCCCATCCATTTCTGCCTGAATGCGTTTTGTTTCCGTCACAGGATATTTCGAACCGCTGATAAACACATCGATGTCACGGTATTTCCCGGCATACCCGTTTTCTATACTCTCATAAAACATTTGATGCATCGTGAGGATATCTCTATCTGTGATGGTTCTATTCCCGAGCAGTGTGAACATGAAATCATACGCCCTGGCATGACCGATTGCCTCAAAGGTATACCGCAATGGTTTACCACCAGCGGTCAGTCCATCTTCAAGCAGTATCTTGGTTTCACTTTCCGTAAGGGTATTCCCCTCAAGGGCATTAGATGACCATGTGAGACCAATGCGATAATAATCTTTAATTTGTGTCAGCATCTCACCCTCGAAGGGTCTGCGCTCATCAATAGCAGCTTTATATAAGTCAAGTAATCTGTATATATCCATTTATTCACCTATTCCCAGGCATATTTATATATTAATTATACCACAAAATCTGCCATTTAGTCACCGAAAACGAAGCTCAGGCCTATTTAAATATCCCCTCAACCCACGATGATTTGTCAACAAGCCCCAACAGAGGCGGCCTCTTTTTTTGGGCATGACCGGAGGGGCAGGTGTATTCCTCCGGGCGGAATATCTAAGCGGGAGGGGTTGGGTATTTTAACGGGTTTCCCGCTCGCCGTCTGGCAATCTAAGCTGCCACCTGCAGGCCGCAAGTCAATGTCCCAGAACTTGATGGCTCAGATTGCATTCCTAACAAGATGGCCGCCTCCCGTTTCAAAAGTAGAAACTTACCGGCGGCCTTCGCCATCTTCAAACATCAGGGGTTTCCCCAAATTGTCGGCGACTCGGTCGTTTTTTTGACCGAGTTACGGTAACAATTTGGGGAGGGACCCCTTGCGTTGTGGCCTGCAGCTGGCAGCAAGATTGCCAACGACGTCAGCGCCAGGGAAACCCTTATAAAATACCCAACCCCTCCAGCAAGTCAGTACCGCCCTCCGGAATACACCAACCCCTCCTGTGCCTTAGCTGTAGAGGCTAATCGTCGGCTATACCCAATTATACCGGTCCGGACTGGCCAGGAAGCTGGTTTTGCCTCCGGCAGGCAGCCTCTAAATCTAAGGGATTAGCAATAAATCGTGTGGATTAATTCTACGCAGTTTTGGAGTGATTTACCCTTTCTGGTGATAGCTTTTTGACTTAATACACCCGGACGCATTAAAATGACCAAATCCTGCACCGAAGCTTGTTGACAAATGCCCAAAGACAGAGGGGATGGCTGTTCGCATAAGGGTTTTCCTTTGTTTCCCTTGATTCGCCACTTAGCGAAGATATTGGCAGAGCCGCGGAGCCACGGACGGCGGAGCCGCCCAGCGACACGGATGTCGCTTGGGCGGGTGAAACCCAAGGCTCTGCCAATATCTTCGGTTAGTGGCGGACAAGGAGAACAAGAGAAAACCCTTGTGCGGGCAGCCGTCCCCTCGACCCACGATAATTTGTCAACAAGCCCACCGCAGGGTGTTTTTTTGCGTTCCGGACGGAGGGAAAAGGTACCAGTAATAACTTGGAGCATATCAGGTAACAGCTAAACCAAAGAATATGAAGGAAGGTGTAGATGTGAACCAGGGAAATAATATAGGTCAGATGAACCAACAGAACCAGAGTCAGCAGAACCAGAACCAGCAGGCTCAGCAGAACCAGAATCAGGCAGCTCAGGGTTCAGTGGGCATACCAATACCTGTAATGATACCTACCCCGCCGATGGCTTTTCCCATTCCCCCGATGATGACTCCACCGATGGTCGGCCCGCCGCTCATGGCGCCGCCGGTGATACTTCCACCCGTAGTGCTGCCGCCGGTGATACTTCCACCCGTAATGCTGCCGCCAATAATGATGCCTCCTCCTATGATGCCGCCGATGATGATGCCCCCAGCGATGATACCGGCGCCGCCAATGATGATGCCGGCTCCCGGGATGATGCAGGTACCGCAGCAAACTCAACAGCACCGGCAGCAGCAAGCTCAACAGCATTCAAGCCAGCAGCCTGAGCAGCAGCCTCAGGCAGATAACGTTATCAGAGAGCCGGTTGTTATACCGGGAAGCAGTCCAAGTATGTAAAAAGAGGGGTTATCCTATACAACTTAGGATGGCCCCTCTTTTTTATCCGGAGGTTGTCCGTTAAAGCCCGGTATTCCGGTGGATGCGGCAGCCTTTAAGGAATTTATCGTTGAATCCATCGCGATACCGATAGACATACCAATTGATTCACCGTATTCCTTACCCATTTCCCGCCAGGTTTGAGTCCTTATGTCTGTCGGGATTTCTGTTTCGACTGGGGGGGCAGCGTTTATGCCGGCAGCCTTCTGTAAAGGGTCGATGACAGTTTGTTGATAGGCCTGCAGTCCAAATTGGGCGGTAAGGCCAATGATTCTTCCGATAAAGCCGCCTGTAGAGATGCCCATTTGCTCCCATAAGGCCGCCAAGTCAGTGTTTTGGGATGAAGACTGGTCTGCCACTGTAACCCCTCCTTTCATATTATTGTTCACAAATTATCAGTGAATATAAGAGGAATTATCAGGTCAAAACGGAACAGTTATCATACCCTGGAGAAATGTCTTTTTTGTAGTAAAAGAAGGAATTTACTGCCTTTAGGTAGAAATTGTAAAAATTGAGTCGGTACTTACTGCTATTTAATCTAAGGAATGGGTGGTAATGTGGGCGTATATTTAGAATTCGGCACCGGCTTTTCCGGTGAGGATGATTCCTTTGAGGCGGCTAGGCTGGCTGCTCAGACAGCTCTTAAAGCACTGAAAAAGTACGATCCAAATCTGGTTTTGGTCTTTTCGTCTGTTAAATATGACTTAAAAAAAGTGCTGAAAGGAGTCCGCCAGGTTACCGGGAATGCTCCGCTGATAGGAGGTACAACTCCCACTGGGATATGCAGCGGGTTCTATGGCGACGGAATAGTTGTAACTGTGATCGGCTCACCTTATTTATCTGTAAGTATAGGGATAGGACATAACGTCAGCAGGGATTACCGGGGGGCTGTTCAGGAAGCGATAGATACTTCAGGGGTTGGACAGTATTTTAATGAATTCCAACCCAAAACAGAGAAACCTGAGCTTGATTTAGATTATACCAAAAAGTGTTTTGCCCTTGTCTTCATGCCCGGAGCTACTTCCCGTCGCAATTCTTACAATTACGATATTATTGACTTAATCCGTAAGCGGTCTCTCAATGCTATCCCCCTGGTTGGCGGGTGTACGGGTGATGATTTCAGATGGCGGGAAAATCACCAGTTTTTTAACGGGGATGTAATGACAGACAGCTTTGTGCTGGCCTTTGTGGAGACACATCTGAAGTTTGGGGTGGCTGCTGTTCAGGACCACCTGCCCCTGGGTCTGCAGGCTTCGATTACCAGGGTCGAGGATTACGAGATAAAGGAATTATATCACGAGCCTGCCGCTGATTTTTATGCCAGTTTAATTAACATAAGCTTTCAAGACCTAAAAAAAGAGCCCCGCCGGTTCTTTGCCCAGAACCCTCTGGGAGTATCTGACGAATTTGGCAATTATTCTATCCTTATGGGCGTGGAAGTGACCCCTGACCACGGCATAAAATGTTTGCGAAGGCCTTACCCAAATTCTACTGTTACGGTGATGCAGCCTGATACAGCAAAACTGGAATATTCGCTAGGGGAAGTACTCGGAAAAGCCGCTTACCGGGGGAGAATGGGCAGGCCGTCTGCCTGTTTGGTATTCCCATCTGTATTCAGGCACAGCTGTATAAGTTCCTCGGAAGTAAAAAGGATAATTCGCGAGACAAAGTCAAAGCTTCGACAAAACCATGTTGAAATGGAATATGCCGGTTTTGTTTCATATGGAGAGACCGGGGTCAATGATGAAGGCGTCTCCTTGTATATGGATCATGCACTTTCCTGCCTGTTAATTGCTGATGAGCTAAACAGCGCTTCCGCGGTGGGTTTTAAAAATAAAATTCTATATGAAGAGCTTTCAGAGACCGCAATCAGAAACCAGGTCCTCTATGAGGAACTTTCAGCTGTTTATGATATGAGCAATCTCCTGAATGCATCCCTGGACCTTCATTTTGTAATGAATAAAGCAGTGGAAATGGTTGGAAGGTTTTTTCAGGTAGCGGGATGCGGATTATTTATCTATGAGGAGAAGACTGAGAGCTTTCAAATGGCCGGGATATACAATCAAAAGGAACCTCCCAAAAATATTAACTGGAAAATGACCTTACCGTATTATGCCCTGATGCGGGAAGAACCTGTTATTGTAAACGACATTAAGGCGAACCAGATGGTTTCTTTAGAACTAAGTAAGTTTACGAAGGCTAAATCCATAATTGCCTCCCCAATAATTATCAAGGGAGAAAAAATAGGAGTTATTTCAGCTTACAGCAGGCAGGCACACTTCTTTAGTCAGAACGACCTCGAATTCCTGCAGACACTTTCCAACCAGATTGGTTCAGCTATTATCAATGCGCGCCTATTCGAACAAACCCAAAAACTGGCCTGCTCCGACGGACTGACCGGGCTGTTTGACCACAACCATTTTTTAAAAGTACTCGACAGGCAGCTTGCTGCCGCGGCAGCCAAAAAACACCCCGTCTCCCTCGTCATGGTCGACCTTGACGACTTCAAATACTGCAATGACAGATATGGACACACGGTGGGAGATATAATACTTAAAGAGACAGCAGAAATCTTAAAAGATAATGTCCGAGATGATGATATCATTGCCAGGTACGGCGGGGACGAGTTTGTAATTATTCTGGTCAATGCGGCTAAGGAGCGGGCATTTAAAATCGCGGAGCGGATCCGCTGCAAGATTGCCCAGGCTGCATTTGACGACCCCGAGGGTGATAACAGTTTCGGTATCACGGCTTCCATCGGGATAGCCACCTTCCCTGATGATGCCACCACTGCCAAACACTTAATTGACAGCGCCGACAAAGCCATGTACAGGGTGAAAAGGAAGGTTAAAAACAAATCGCTGCTGTACTTTTCCGATTTTGCCGAACTGGAAAAGGAATTCTCAGCATCAGAAAAGGCCTTTTTTGATACGATTAAGATTCTCGTTCAGATTCTGGATACCAAGGACAGGTATACATGGGAGCACTCGCGTCAGGTGGCCCACTATGCCGTCCAGCTGGCGGACACAATGGGTCTGTCGAAGGACGAAAAGTACTGGCTGAGACTGACCGGCTATCTGCATGATATCGGGAAAATCCATGTGAGTTCGGAAATTGTCAATAAAAAGGGACGCCTCGATAATGACGAATTTGCCGTCATTAAGCTGCATCCTATAGTTGGGGCGAATCTCTTGTCTCCTATAAAGGGTTTTAAAAAAATGGTCCCCCTTATCTACCATCATCATGAATGGTTTGACGGGTCCGGGTACCCGGATGGCTTGAGCGGCAGTGATATCCCTAAAGGGGCTCGGATCTTGGCGGTAGTTGACGGTTTTGATGCGATGACATCCAACCGCCCATATAGAAAAGCCCAGACGGTGGAGTGGGCTCTGGAGGAAATAATTCGCAAAAAGGGTACTCAGTATGACCCCGAGATAGTAGATGTATTTATTAAAATGATCAGGCAGGAGATTGTCTCAGAGGGCCGCAAAGATCGCCGGCAGACCGACAAAGGGGTCAAGAAGACGAAAAAGGACCCGGCGCCTAAGCCTGCAAAGACTGAGCAGGTGGCTCAGAACCGGCTGAAACGGGTAAAATAGCGCTTGGCCTTAATCAACCGGAGTCTCCGGAAGTAATACCAACCCGGGATTCTTCAGGACATCGAGGGATTCGAAAGGGTTTCCCGGTACACCGATCAAAAAAGGTTTTTGTCCTTGGGAAATGGCGCCAATCTCGCCGGAACGGCCAATGATTTTGGCCGACACCGAGGTTGCCAGCCGCAGGATAGAGTGGCTGCTCAACCCTGCCGCGGCATAGTAACTGAGTTCTTCATGGTAGGAGTAACCATGCCTGACCCGGTTCGCGCCGGCATCGGTGCCTACACCTATCATTACTCCAAGTTCGAAAGCTTCTTTGACCCTGGCCATTTGTATCTCATGGGTTTTTCGGATTACTTCCATATCCGCGCCTTCGTAAGGCAGATGCCTGCCGGCTGCAAGATTTCCGAGAGGCGCCAGGGTGGGGACCCAGGCCACTAAGTATTTGGCCATTAGCTCCAGCAGCCTTGTCTCGAGGAAGTAACCATGTTCAACTGAATCGACTCCCGCCCGGATGGCGGCTTCCACCGCTTCGACCGAGCTGGCATGGGCCATCACTTTTAATCCGAGGGAATGAGCTTTATTTACGATAGCCCGCAGTTCTGATGTCGTGAACTGGAGGGAACCTACAACTCCAAATTCTTTGAAACTGACCAGCCCGGAAACTATTACTTTGAGCTGGTCTATTCCTTCTTTCCGGAAAAGTTCTATCTGGGTTAAAGCCTCATTTACACTCTCGATGCCAGGCCCGAGGAATTCTCCGTACCGGCCTTTTCTGTATACTGCCCTGCCGGCTGCGGTGACCACAGGGCCCGGGTATCTCCCGCTGTTGACGCTGTTTCTCACCTGCAGGCCAATATTCTTTTTATCGCCGCCGTCCCTCACAGCCAAAACACCGTTGGCCAGATAATCAGCTGCTGCCTCACGGACCCGGTCTTCTACCAAATGAGGCCGATTATCCCATTCATCGATGGCCTGAAATAAGTTTTCACAATTCATCGAAAAATGGACATGGCAGTCTACCAGTCCTGGCATCAGGGTACCGTCAAGACGAATTGTTTCCAGGCTTTTCAGGGTACTGTCACAAAGAGAGGAAACGGGGACAAACTGGCCGATGACACCTTTGTTGATAAACACCGCCTGCCCCTTGACCGGGTTATCGGAAATCCCGTCCCACAACAGGTCCGGGAGAAGCAGGTAATCTTTATGGTGGTCAATCTTCACAATCCTCATATCTGTTATGAGCTCCTTACTAAATTAGCTTACTTTAAAATATTTCGGGATAGGGACAAGAGTATCCTTTAAAAACAATAAAATAGCCGCGGATGACGCGGATAAACGCGGATAAGAACGACGCGGATAAAACAATAAAACCGACCACAAAGTTCACAAAGACCACAAAGAGTATCTGCTATTCCACACTAATGCGTTCTCTCTCTTGATTAATCAACTTTTAATTAATAATTATTTTGCCGCGAGGGCGCGGACGGCGGAACCAGGGGCGGGCGCGCCACATCCCCGCACCTAAGATAAGAGCTATCTAAGGTGCGGGGGCGTCGGTAATGCGAGACGTTAGGCGAAATTGCCCATTTATCTTAAGGGGGATGAATTAATGGTTAGAGCTGTTACTGCTGATCATGTTATGTTTAAAGAGTGTATAGCTATTTTTAGGGCGGATAATGAACATCTACCAGAAGAGGAAAAAATGAATGATAAAGAGTTAACTAGTTACGTGCTTTTGGATTTTGAATTGCGTCAGACATGGGATTTTAAGGATTTTGTAATAAAACCCACTCATCAAATAAGACTCCCAAGAGCGTACTCCGCGTTTATTGCACCAGTTACCTTACCGAAGCGTTTGGTACGCCATAACTCGCATTTATTCACCATTGCTATTAGTGCAATTTAAAAGAGATGATTTTGCACTTGCATATTTTTTATTGGTATCCGCTTTAGAATCATAGCTATCAAGAGAAGACAAGTAGCAGAGAAATAACCCATTGGAAGCAGAATGGAGTCAAATGGCAAGAACAAATTCGTACTTCGACCAAATATATAAAGCGTATAAGGAAGAACGAGGGAAAAATGAGTATTTAGGTAAGAGATTTGTTGAATTCATTCTAAAATATTGTCCACCCGATGAGTGGGAAAAACTAGAACAGCGACTAGCGAACATGGCAGATTATATTAATGAGATTTCGGGTATGAAACTTTATATCTAACTCAAAAACGTTGGGATGAGATTTATCCGAATGATTTGAGCCCTGAGATTATCCGAAAGATAATTATAGATTTATATACTCATCGTTCAAGGTTTACTCACAGAGGGGAATCCCCACCGCACAAGGATCCGGATAGCTACAATCACTACTTTGACCATGAAGTTGAATATGATGAGAAAACCAATACTCTAAGACAGTTTTTACTCCCAAATTTCCGTCTTATATCATTTTTAGCTCAGCAATCGATTTTAAATTATTCTACAGATTTATTAGAAAAATAATGATAACTCGGGCCAAATGGGCAACATCGCTAACAACAGGCTAAACTGCGTCTTACAAGTAGACCGGCCCAACTGTCCCGCGTCCTCGGCTGTCACGGTTTTTAATTATACCTAGGTAGGGTATGGTAGGCGAAAACTGCGCAAACCTGCGGGTCGGGGCAGTTCGTTTCTCTTTATAAGTTTGTTTTTTTTATCCGCGTCTTTTAGTATCCGCGTGCATCCGCGTCATCCGCGGCTATTTTTGGGTTTGAATGTTTTGGTTTTTGCTGTGTTGGGAATTTATATGATAAAATACTCTTAGGATGGCCGGTTAACGGGAGGGGACACGGTGATGTGTGAGTTCTGTATTAGGCATGGGGAAGGCAAAAAGTGGTATGAAGTAATGAGCAATTATTCGCAGGAATTATATGCCCAGGGGAACCGGGAAGGCTTTATGGTTCACCTGCTTTCAGACATTCATCGCGATTATGCTGCGAGCGCCGGAAAGCTGGATTGGGTGAAAAGGAAGCTGCCTTTGGCTTACCGTTTTATTCGCCGGGTGGGGACCTGGAAGATGAAGAGGGATCACTTCGGCCAGGTCGTCCCTTTAGAGGATGCCGAGATGATAGTAGATATGGTCCAGTCAGTGACGAGGCTGCCGTGTGTCTGCCGGGGGGCGACGAGAGGAAGGCGCGAGGCCCGGTACTGCCTGGCCCTGGGGGTAGATGTGGCAGGAGTTACCGGAGGTTTCAGCGATTTAACTGCCAGTTTGGAGGTTCTTACTCCACAGCAGGCCAAAGACCTGTTAAGGGAATTTGACAGGGAAGGGTTGATCCACTCCATCTGGACATTTAAAACCCCATTTATCGGCGGCATCTGCAACTGTGACCAGGACTGCCTGGCCTACCGGACCCAGGTTACGGCTGATTTGATGCAAGTCATGTTTAAGGGTGAATACCTGGCTGAGATTGACCCAGCCCAATGTACAGGCTGCCGCAGCTGCCTGAAGTTATGCCAGTTTGGGGCTATCCAGTATTCGGCCTTAAACAGCAGGTGTGCTGTTAATCCGTTGAAATGTTACGGCTGCGGGGTATGCCGGAGCGCCTGCCAAAAGCAGGCCATATCTCTGGCTGACCGGCAGCGGTTAGCCGGGCTTAAGGGGGTGTGGTAATGGCGCCATTTGCAAAGGGTTTTGCGGTTAGAATTGCTCATGAAAAATGTCCTAATGCGGTCGAGTGCCGGGTCTGCCTGGATGTATGCCAATGCGGGGTATTGACGGCATATCCGCTAAAAGGCGACCCTTTTAATAAGGATACTCTGTGGCGCGTAAACCCGACTTTGCTTTCCCTCTGCACCGGCTGCCGGGCCTGTGAAAGGGGATGTCCCCATGGTGCTGTCACAGTGGTAGAGTAAGGTGTCCCGGGCATTGGCAGGAAGAGCTGAAATTGTATGGAATTTATGATTTGCGGTTGCAAAATCCCCCCGGAGGATATATAATTGTATATTGTCAGGGAAACATGACACCGGGATGTGGCTCAGTTTGGTAGAGCGCACGGTTCGGGACCGTGAGGTCGCAGGTTCAAATCCTGTCATCCCGACCATTGAGGGATCAAGAGGCTGTCTTACAAAAGGCAGCCTTTTTGTTTTGCCAAGACGGAGGGGCTGGTGTGTTCGTCCGGGCCAGGGGTTTCCCCATTTTGTCGGAACGGCGGGCGACATAATACCCGATATCAATCAGAGCCCGGGGTTCCGGTAATAAAATGGGGACGCTCTGAGCGGGGCTTGTTGGCAAATAATCGTGGGTCGAGGGACGGCTGTCCGCAACGGGGTTTCTCTTGTTCTCATTGTGCGCCACTAACCTCAGAGCCTGGCGGAGCCTTGGGTTACACTGCCAAATGCGCCGTCCGTGGCGCATTGGCGCTCCGCCGTCCGTGGCTCCGCCCTGCGGCCCCGCCAGTCTCTGAGGTAAGTGGCGCAAAAATGGAAACAAAGGAAACCCCGTATGCGGACAGCCATCCCCTCTGACTTTGGAGCATTTGCCAACAAGCCAGTCGGGTTGGCTCTCCGGAACACACCAGCCCCTCGTGCGCAAATATGAGAGAGTCTGGCTTTTTTGAGACAGCCTCTCTCTAGAGTACAGAAATAAAGAAGGTAATATATGGGTGGGCGTCGAACTCACTGGCAAATTATCGGATGTTTTAATTGCGGTTCTTGAGCAAAAGCCAGATAAGAAACCAGAAATTATCGATGATACTCGCGTCATATTTACTACGAAGCTGCAAAACGTTTTAGATTTTTTATTAGACGTAAGAGAAAAACGGCAACAAGGTGTGGCTGGTTTTGCAAAGATTAGTTTATTTTATTTGTGTATCGATGAACTTCTTACAGCATTTCATTTAACTCAGCATGCTTTTGTTAACCAAGCATATTCCCATATTAGATCTATTTTTGAGAACCTTGATAAGATAGACTTATTCCACCAACAACCTGAATGGTGCCCGTTTGAACACAACTATATTTGGTTATGTAGTTTCTTGCTATATACCATAATTAAAATGTTACTTAAAATTACTGATGTATATGCTGAATACTTAAATGAAGAAGAAATAGCAAAAATTTTAGACGAAACAGTATGACATAAATGAACAGCAGCACTATTAGCTGCTGTTTGGAGTGGTATTAACCACCAGTTAGTTTTTGGAATTTTTTTGTTTTGTTTTAGCATTCATTTTTTTACTTTTTACTGCTTCAGTTACTTCTTTAATAAAGTTGTCTACTATTCCAGAAATATCTTTAGGTATTTTATTTGGCATAGGAATCACCTCTTTTGCATCATAGGTATGTTTTATAATATTAAATGTGACTATAATATGTTACCTTAAGAGAAAAACAATTGAGAGGTAAAAATGCTTGTGGAATTCGTTTCTTACCGCCACACGACTCTTACCTACAGTTGCGTGACAGGGAAACTCTTATTTCTTACTTTTGGATAAGGAAATTACGGGAAAGTGTTTTGGGATAGTACGGTAGGGTAGTAGTGCAGTTTGGCAGAGCGTACGGTTCGGGACCGTAAGTCGCAGGTTCGGCCCCCATTGTCCCATTAGTAACTGGGGCAGCCACCTGAATTCTGACCATAAATTAATGCGGGTTTTAGGAAATTTCTTTCAAAGCGACCTTATCGAGATCCACTACTTTTTGATATTCTGCTCCGAATACAGTAAAGGTCAGTTGAGCACTAACAGCTCCCTCCGGAGCTGGACGGGTCACAAAGGAAACAGGTGAATAGGAATCAGGCTCCAGGGTGCTTAGTTTAACTCCGGTAGAAGAAGGGAGTCCCACCGGTTTCTTGGCGTCATTGAAAAATGTAACAGTGGTAGCTAAAACTCCAGCCCTGGAACTGGTAGCAACATCAAACCCAACTTCATACCTCTGTTCCGGTTTAATCTGGGTTTGCACTGCCTGCACAATACCAGACATGGGGGAGAGGAAACGGGCGAAATAATTCTTTTTTACACCTTCTGTTTCAACTTGAGATTCTTCATTGTCGGTTGATACTATGTCAACTTCACCAAAAATTTTACCCCACCCTGCTTTATCTTTTTTGTAATACTCCTTTGACTTGCGAACTCCGGCAGACATTGTTTGCCAGGCTGCTGGGCCGGTAATATTATGTTGTTGTTTGCCCTTTTTTGACATCGGATAATTTCTCCTTTCAACTAGACTCCAGATGACGGGAACGTAGGCACACATTCTGAATTAACATAATCACATTACATATTATTAAACAGCCTTAAAAAATGTGACACCTTCAAACGCCGACAAGCTGAAGGTGCCATCATTTTTTCGGTGTATGGGAGGACGAATAACTGCTCAGAAGTTAATAATGGCTATGTTGTTCCTGCCTTTCTCAGAGGGTCTGTGATCCAGGATTTGACGGATGACCCAGGCTAAATGGGTAGGGTTGGGGTCCTGGAAAAGGTTCCGGCCTATGGCGACCCCCCTGGCCCCAGCGTGGACAGATTCTTCAATCATGATCAGCAGGTCTTTAAAGGACGACATTTTGGGGCCACCGGCAATCACCACAGGGATTTTTACTCCCCCGGTTACCTCGGCGAAGGTCTCTGCCGACCCTGTATAATTCACTTTCACGATATCTGCTCCGACTTCTTCGGCCAAACGGGCGGCATGTTTAATTTTAGCGGGGTCATATTCACTTTCCTTACTGCCGTCCCGGACATACATCATCGCCAGCAGGGGCATACCCCATAATTCGCATTGTTCTGCTACCATCCCAAGATCCTTAATCATTCCGGCTTCATACTCGCTTCCAAGGTTGACATGAACTGAAACCGCCGTAGCTCCTAGACGTATAGCGTGCTCTACCGATGACACCAATTCCTTCCGGTTGGGGTCTGGGGCCAAAGATGTTGAGGCTGAGAGATGGACAATCAATTCGCATCCGTCTGAACCTAGGAAATCGGTTATCTGTTTCACGAGGCCTTTATGCACTACAACGGCATCGGCTTTCCCCGCCTTTATCAGGCTGACTATGGCCGGCATATCTGTTAATCCCTGGACCGGCCCGACTGTAACCCCATGGTCCATCGGAGCGATAAAAATCCGGTCCGAGTGTTTGAACAGGCGTTTTAAACGCACTTCTTTTCCTTTCATAAAAAATCCCTCCATAGAAACTACTGCTTATTTCTCGATAATAGTCTCATTAACTTTAATACCCACATGACGACCGGGTTCACATACATAGCCCAGAAGTTCATCCCCCGGCCTGATAAGGCTCGCATTTCTCGGTTGACCATCAGCGCCCATTACCCGGATGTGCCAGTCATCCTGAACGATTACATTAATCTCTTGACCGACCGCCGCCCCTTTAATTAATAGAAGCGGCCTGACTTCAATCTTAACCCGGCCGACCGTCAGTTCGCGGGCCTTGCCGGCGGTGTCTACACATAGGACCCTGCTTCCGGCGGCCAGATCGCTGAGATATTCTGCGCTGTCATTGGGCATCCAGACATAGGAATGGATAGCTCCGGCATTTACCCGAAAAGGACGCAGGTTCATATAGGGCAGGTAGTGGGTTTCGGAACAAATGAAAATTCCGCCATGAGAAGTTGAACCTACAATCATTCCCTCCTCCTGAGTCATCATTCCGGTAGTGTCGATACAAGCCCTGAAGCCCATCCCGACGTTTTGGACTCCGCTGACAAGCAGCGGGTGGAGTTCAATGTCGTGAATGTCTTGAGCTGTAAGGTACTCGCTTACCTTCATAATTTCGTTAAAATCGGTTCCGGTAAAAAGCACCCCATCACTGCCTTTTTCCAGAACGCCAAAAACGACCTCGATTTCTGAAAAGGTTTTCACCTTTTTCAGAAGAACAGTTTCTCTGCCCTGCAGGCGGGCAATAATTAATTCCAGGGGAATATTAGTAGGCAGGTCAAAGTCAACCAGGACGTAGTCATATTTTAAGGCATCCTGCCAGGATTGTTCCATGGCTTCCCGCCCCTCGACGGAAATGAAAATACAGGTCTTATAACCCCGTTGTTTTGCCGAATCCAGGAGGTTTTGGTCGGCGGACAGGACTGTTTCATCACCGGTAATGTCATCTAGGTGTTCGATATGCCTTATTTCTGTAATCAGTTCTGTTTTCAGGGGATAATGTCCGGAGCGGCGCTGTTCCACGCTTACAACAACTTTTTTGATCGGGGAGTTGTTAATCAGCCCCCAGATATCCTGGCGTTCTAAAGATACTTCTCTTCCATCAAACCATACTTCACGAGTATAGTTTTTTTTTGTTTGGGATCTAACATCCAATTATATCAACTCCGCAGTAAGGTTTTTATTAAAAGTGCCCATAATGAATTTTTTTATGGAAACTTTCCTTATATCATATTCTTATTTCTTTTCGTATGTGCTTTTAACATTGATTTGTATCATTATCAGGTAAAATGGGGTTTTAAAAAGAGGCAGCGTTCACAATTTTTTATGTTAAGGAATACTTATTATATTGGGAGATATTATTCGAAAATTATCAGGAGGAGGAATAACTAATGTCTGGCAGAAAAGATGCAGCTCCCGAAGACGTTCTTACTGAAGCGAAAAACATGCTTAACCTTGGTATAGACGGCGACAAAGAAGCGGCTAAAAAGGCCCATAAAATGTTTAAACAAATATGTGCCAGTGACCCCCAGAACTACCTGGCTGAAGCATATTTAGGAAGCGCTACAGCCTTGTTGGGCCGCGACGAGATTGATCCTAATAAAAGATTCACCCTGGTTATACGAGGCCTGAAAATACTGGACCGGGTTGTTTCCAAACAACCCGAAAATATTGAGATTCGAATATCGCGGGGTTCGGTATGTCACAACCTTCCGGAATTCTATTTTCACCGTCTTAGGACAGCTGTGGAAGACTTCGGTTACCTAGCATCCAGGTATGAATCAGACCCAAAGGTTTTCCCCCGGGAGCTTTATTGGAAGGTTCTTTTTGATCTAGGGTCAGCATATAAACAGCTTGGAAGCGCCCAGGAATCAGAATCAACCTGGCAAAAACTTTGGTCTGCAGCCCCGGAACCTAATAAATATAGGGAACTCCTTAAACAGGAAGGTTTTAAGGCACAAAGTGAACCTTCGCGCAGACAAAAATCCTGGCGTCTATAATTTTCGCTAAGGGAGGAGGAAAAAATATGGCCAAAAGAAAGGGTATAACTCCCGAAGACTTTTTTACCGAAGCGGTAAACCTGTATAAACTTGGTGTAGAAGGTGACAAAGAAGCAGCATTAGAAGCCTACAAAAAATTTAATAAAATCTGTGCTTATTACTCAAAAGACTACCTGGCTAGGGCATATTTAGGGAGCGCTACAGCCTTGTTGAGACGATATGAAGTTAATTCCCGCAATAAGTCAATGATGGCCTCGAGTGGCTTGAAAATAATTGAGAAAGCTTTTGCCAAAGACCCGGAAAATACCGAGATACATAGGTTACGTAAGTTTTTATATTTGGAACTCAAAGAGGAAGGCTTCAGTCTACCGGATTTCGACATCAGCCCCGGAGAAGAGCTGGAAATCTGTTTATCAGATGAGAGTAAAAAACAGCTGGAAGAAGCCAAAGAACTACACCGGCGCGCTTTAGCCGGTGATAAAAATGCAGCCCCCAAAGCAGTTCCCTTCTTTGAAAAGATGCTCCGGGAAAAACCTCATAATCACCTAATTCGGGCTTATCGTGCAGACTGTCTTTCTATGGTGGGCCGGGATTCTACTGATAATAGTTTAATGTTCGGCAATGCCATTAGAGCTATGATGGATTTTGACAAAGCCGTCAACGCCTGCCCTGACGATATTGAAATCAGGCTCTTAAGAGCCAATTTCAGTTACCGGCTTCCGGAAGGCTTTTTTAGGCGTTCAGCCACGGCAATGGGGGATTTTGAGTATTTAATCCAGCGATATGAGCAGGATAATAGCGTCTTTTCAAAGGAAACCTACCTGCGGGTCATGGAAAACCTGGGCGAGGTTTATGAACGCCTGGAAATCGACGAAGAAGCCCAGTTGGTTTGGGAGAAACTATTTTCACTGACCGGTAATCCAAGATATCAAGCCCGGTCGAAGAAAAGTGGAGAAGAAACTCACTTTGATCCTTTGAAAGCCCGTTCCATGACATGGCAGCAGGCTCTTCAGGAAGGTATCCGGCTGCATGGCCTGGCCGTGGCCGGTAATAAGAAAGCAGGCCGAATAGCTGAAGCGTTACTGCAGGGACTGCATAAAGAAAAGCCGCGCGATCCGGTTGCCCAGGGCTATTATGGAAGCGCAATGGCTTTGGTCGCGCGGGATTCCGGGAATACCAGTGTGATGTTCAGCAAGGTTATCAAGGGACTTAAGCTACTTAAAGAGGCAGTTGCCCGTGATTCGAACAATCCCCGATTAAGAATATTGCGCGGTTACCTCGCGTATAACCTTCCTGAAGCTTTTTTCCACTCAGGGGAAATGGCTGTCGAAGATTTTAAATTTTTACTAAAGGCTTATCAAAAAGATAAAACCATTGTTTCCAAAGAGTTATACTTTAAGATTCTTTATAACTTGGGAACAGTTTACCAACGCCTTGGGGATAACCAGAACGCGCGGAAGGTATGGTCAAAACTCGTGAAGGAATCCGGGGATCCCAAATACAAAGCATTACTCGGAAATTATTAGGGTAAGGAGACGGCTCCGCCAACCAAATAAGACAAAGCCCCTGTTTGCAGGGGCTTTGTTGTGTTCAAGCAATTACTCTTCTTCTTTTGCTGCGGTCTCTACATTCTCCGTATTCTCTACGTTTTCTGCTTTCTTCTCTTTTTTCTCTTTCTTCTCTGTTCTAACTTTTTTCTCTTTTTTGACTTTTTTCTCCGGTTTAATGTATTGGCTGGGATCGTATTTTTTAGGCTCGGATTTTTTCTTCTCTTTGGCTGTTCTGTAAGTACCGTTGTAGGAAGCCCCTTCTCCTTTAAGAGAACCTTCGAGTCCGTAGCCAATACAAAGGGCTTCTAACTTTTGTTTTAATTCTGTCGCTTTTTCGACAGCGTCTTTATCACCGTGAATGTTAACCATTACCCGCACTGTTAAATACCCCCTTTCTAATGAAATGGCTTTTCTGCCTCTTCAGTATTTTTTAGTGCAAATACGGGTGCGTTCTTTAATAGAATATGCAGACTGCACTTTAAATGTTAACATAATACTTTGATTTAATAACTCTTTTCGGAATTAATATGGTCTTCTGTGTCAGTTGATTTTGTCCACGGGCAGATCAATTTCTCCAACCAGGCTACGACCGAAAAAAGACCTACTCCAACCATAGCCAGGATGGTTACCACTGAGAAAGTCAGCGGGCCTTTTAGGTGGTTAGTCGCCATTAACAATGAATAACCCAACCCCCGGTCTGCACAAACGTACTCACTGATTATTGCTCCTATGACAGCCAGGCTGATGGATACCCGCAGACCGTTAAAAAGATACGGGAGAGCGGCCGGAAACCTAATCTTCAGGAAGGACTGCAGCCAATTTGCTCCCATCACATCTGCCAACTCCAACAGCTCCCGGCTGGTCGACTGCAGCCCTGAGACCATATTGACCATAATCGGAAAGAAACACAGCAGGAAAACCAGGGCAATCTTTGATGCCAGGCCTATCCCCAGCCATACCACCAGCAGCGGGGCAATCGCCACTTTAGGCACTGTTTGGGTGGCTACCAGAAGTTTATATAGTGTTTTTTCCAGTGCGGGGGAGAAGGCGATGATTACCCCCAGGAGCATTCCTACCACGAGGGCCAAAGCGAATCCCAGCAAAATCTCTTCTATGGTCACGATGCTGTGCTGCCAGAGATACCCAGCGTTTTGGTACATCTCAGAAATGATTGTTTCGGGCGGAGGGAGGAGCCACTGGGGAATCTCGAACAGGTAAATCAGCAGTTCCCAGACTATGACCACAACACTAAAGCTCAGGATGGTGGTGACGAGTTCATTGTTGTAAAACTTTTTCCAACGACTGTTCATATCTTTACTCCTTTTACAGCGCGTTTAAGCCGAGGAGTTGATGGATAGTTTTGGCGCAGCTGCTGAAGGACTGCTCATAAAGATGTTCTTCGGTTCTGGGCCTGGGCAGCGGTACCTCGATAATTGAGGCGATTCTCCCGGGCCTAGGTGTCATTACCACTACCCGGTCGGCGAGAAAAACCGCTTCCTGAATATTGTGGGTCACGAACAACACTGTATTTTTCTTTACGCTCCAGATTTCCAGCAGTAAACGGGTAAGTTCGAACCGGGTAATTGCGTCCAGGGCGGCGAACGGTTCATCCATCAGTAAGATCCTCGGATCGGAAATCAGCGCCCGGCAAATGGAGACGCGCTGCTGCATACCATAGGAAAGCTCTCTCGGATTCCGGTAAATAAAATTTTTGAGACCAACCAATCCGAGTAATTCCTCCGCCCTGGCGCGGGCTTTGCGCAGGTCCTGCCCTTTTACTTCACAGGGCAGGAGGACATTATCAAACACATTGCGCCAGGGAAGCAGAGCCGGCTGCTGAAAAACCATCCCCAGCAGCTGCCGGTGCGAATTCTGCAGCGGAATACCGTCAACCATAATACGCCCCTTCGTGGGTTTGAGCAATCCGGATACCAGTTTAAGCATCGTCGTCTTACCGCACCCGCTGGGCCCGACGATGGCGATAAATTCTTTATCCTGTATTTCCAGGTCAGTTTTCCCCAAAGCCGATATAGTTTGATGGGAGGACAGCCAATAAGTTTTTTCTACACCTACTAATGAAAGCAGAGCGGTCATTTGCATCGCTCCTAACTACTTCTTGGGCGGATAGACCGGCTCTTCCGGCAGGAAGTTTGTAGTGTAGACTGTCTCCGGAGTAATGTTCTTTTGAAGCTTATAAGCCTTTGAGACTATGTCGATGGTTTTTACCATCCTATCTCTGGACATCCAGCCAAGCCCGTATTTCTGTGATTCATCAGTGACCATGATATTGTTTCCCAGCTCTGTCTGCCAGCTCTTGACGGACATGTCGGCATCAATTTCGGGGGCATATTTCTTGATGATTTTCCCAACCTCTGACGGGTTTTCAATACAGTACCTCATCCCTTTTAAGTATCCGGCAATGAACCGCTTTACCAGGTCGGGATTCTGTGTAATGGTATCCTCGTCGGCGAAGATTACATCGCCGTAGCGGCCCGAGTTGCCATAGTCCTTATATGCAAAGAAGTCTAGCGGTTCCCCGGCGAGATCTTCTACCTGCGAAAAAAAGTGTAAGCTTAAAGCAAAGGCGTCAGCTTCACCCCTAATAAAAATTGCTCTCTGCAGAGCCGGATCTGCAATCTTCCAATGGACCTTGCTCTGGTCAATCCCGGCAGCCTGGGCAAACACCGGCCAGAAGGTCCGCATGGTTGAAACCGCTGTGGTTACAATCGTTTTCCCCTCAAGGTTCTTGGGCTCTTTCATGCCGCTGGATTTCTTGAAAATGATTATAGAAGGATAGTTGGCATGATAAGTGGCCACAGCTTTTATCTTGATACCCTCTTGGGCCCGCGCCAGGATCAGGTTGCCGATGTCGGCTCGGCCAAATACCGCTTGTTTCGTCGCTATTTTGGTTATGGTATCAACTGAACCGTAGCCTCTAATGATTTTGACATCAAGGTTTTGTTCAGCCCAGAATCCCTTATCAATGGCCGCCCAGTAAACAGGTTCTTCAGGCAGCCAGTTTAACTGGAAGGTAACCTGATCCGGCGGCGCGCTTTTTTTGGCGGTCGGCGCCTTTTTTGAGTTACATCCAACAGTACCTAACACCATGAAAATTGACAATGCAGTAATAATGAGGCAGGAAATAATTTTACGTACCATCCTTGTTTGCTCCCTTCGTTTCAAAAAAATAAGATACATCATGAAATCCTATTAAGGCCTGCCAGCTCCCGGATGTTGCTGCTGAGGATTTTATCCAGATCACCGTCTTTTAGGTCGAGCAGGATGATCTTAACCAGCTCAACCTTGGGATGGGAGAGGGGGAATTCCGAACCGAAGATAACTTTACCCGGCCCGGCTTTGGAGACGGCTTCCTTGATGTGCAAAAAGCTGCCGGTTGATGTTTCCAGGAAGAAGTTATCAAGTTCTACGGCTGCCTTCAGTCCTTCCTGGTCGGCGGGGCCAAACCCCATATGACCGAGGATGAAGTTAGTCCCGGGAAATTGCCTGGCCAGGGTCACAAACTTGGCGGTAGAAGCCCCTGGGCTGAACACCACATGGGAATATACGGGAAAACCGAAGTCGCCGCAGCAGGCGGCCAGCTCAGCTGCAGCCTTGCTGGCGAAGGAAAACTGGTGGGTCATGGGCGATAATTTTAACCCGCGAAAGCCATCTTTAAAGCAATGTTCTAATTTGTCGGCCGCGTTTTCCTCATGCGGGTCAATCATGGCGAAGCCTGTAAGAGTAGTCGGATGACTCTTACAGGCATCAGCGACATAAGGGTTGTTTGGGACCGTGTTTTCCGGCTTGACCCGCCCGGAGATATAGTCACTCATCTTTCTAACGTCAAGTGAGCCACCGGGGACGACTATGCCCTGCTGGATGCCCGCCTCTTTCAGCTGGGCGAGATAAAGGTCCAGATTGCCGTATGTGGTATCTGAAATATGCGCGTGGGCATCGATAATCATGTGTATTCCTCCTATTCGTGGACCACCCGGACAGTTTTTGAACTTGGCCGCGGTAGCTTCGTTACGAACTCAAATTCACAGGGGATGCCAATGGCAAATTCCATCCTGCTGGCCAGTTTTTCAGCCAGTTCCGAAGTAGGTTCAACTCCGGGCGCCAGTTCAGTACGGATTTTTAACTGGTCGTTGTGGCCCGGCTGGACCACGAATTGATACCAGTTCCCCACTTCCGGCAGCCTCATCAGAAATTCCTCAAGATAAAACGGTGAAAAATTTATTTCATTGACAGTGATATGGTCTACCAGGCGTCCCCGCATGAAAAACCGCGGGAGGTAGGCACCGCAGCTGCAGGGGTCAGGATCAATATAACCCAAATCCTGGGTGCGGTAGCGGATTAAGGGACTCTCAAAACGGAGCAGGGGAGTGGCTACTACCTCTCCGATTTCCCCAGGTTCAAGGACCTCTCCGGTCTCGGGGTCGATAATTTCCAAAATCACCTGGCCCATCGGGATATGGTAACCCGCATGGGCATCACACTCGATGCCAAGGACGCCGGCTTCTAAGGAACCATAGAAAAAATTACCTTTAGTTCCCCAGATTTTCTCTACCCGGTCGCGGAAGGCGGGGGAGCAGCCCTCACCTGTCAGCCAGATTATTTTTAGCGGCAGACTGGTCAGGTCAAAATTAAGTTGAGCGGCCGCTTCAGCTAGGGTAATGGCGTAGGAAGGGGTACTAATCATTACCGTTGGCTGTAAATCGCGCATGATATTGACGGTTTTCTCCGGAGTCGAATATGCCCCGCCTTTACCAACCGGAACGACCGTTGCAGCGCAAATGTCCATGAACACTTTGTGAAAGGACAGGCCTGCTGAACTCATCTCGTAAGGAAGAGCATTAATACAAATATCTCCGGCCCCAATGTTGACCAGTGGTTTGGCCCCGGCAGAGAATTCATTGATGAAATGATCTTTCCAGGTTTGCATGATGTAGATCTCTTCCCCGCCGGTAGTGCCTGTGGAAACACTAATCAGACTGATATCTTTTTTATCAGCCGCCAGGAGTATCCATGGCTTGCCGCGCAGTTCGTCCTTGGTGGTAAAAGGCAGTTTGGCTAAATCGGCCAGGCTCTTGATGTCCTCAGGTTTTAGTCCTGCCTGGGTCATCTTTTGCCGATAAAACGAATTATGCTTATAAACCCTGGTCACCATTGCCCGCAGAGCCTCGGTTTGAAAGTCGGTCATGATAGGTAAAGACACTTCATCATCCTCAAGCGTGGAGAAGCGGCTAAGTGTGGGCTCTTTAGCGACACATCGAAGCTGTTTTTCAAAAAGAAATTCCATAACCCTCACTCCTTTTATTCATAAACTACCCGGATGGCTTTTTTCATCGTCCGCTCCAGTTTATTTACTAATTCAAATTTACAGGGTATGCCGATAGCCGCTTCCATTTTAACGGCCAGTTTGGCGGCCAATTCTGGGGAGGGTTCAACCCCTGCCGCCACTTCGGTGCGGATCTTCAACTGCTCGTTGTCACCCGGTTTTACTACAAATTGATACCAGTTTCCCACTTCCGGCAGCTGCATCAGGAAATTTTCCAGGTAGAACGGGGAGAATCTTTTTCCCTTCAGAACTATCTGGTCGGCCATCCGCCCCCGCAGGTGAAACCGCTGCAAGGTTACTCCGCAAGGGCAGGGTTTGGGCTCGAGGCAGCCTAAATCCTGTGTCCGGTAGCGGATCAACGGAATGTCAAAACGCAGCAGGCAGGTAATCACGACCTCGCCGATTTCCCCGGGTTCCAGTACCTTCCCTGTCTGGGGATCAACTATTTCTACCAGAACATTACCCTCAGCGATGTGATAGCCGTTTTGGGCATCACATTCCATGGCGATAATGCCGGATTCGGTCGTGCCGCAGGAAAAACTGACCGTCGTTCCCCAGATTTTTTCTAACCGCTTTCGGAAGGCCGGGGAGCAGCCTTCACCAGCCAGCCATATTCTCTTCAACGGAAGGCTGGTGAGGTCGAGAGAGGCTTCCGCCGCAGCTTCGGCTAGGGTGATGGCATAAGAAGGAGAGGTGGCTATAATGGTAGGTTTTAAATCCCCCATTAATTTGACGGTTTTTTCCGGTGTAGAATAAGCGCCCCCTTTGCCAACTGATACGACCGCCGCTTGGTGACCGACCAAAAATTTGTTGTGTAAGCTGAGGCCGGCTGAACTCATTTCGTAGGGCAGGGCAACAAAACATAAATCGTCTTGGGCAACAGGGTGGAGAAAAGGATATATGACGGAATGGTTGAGATAATATTCTTTCCAGGTCTGCATTGTATAAATTGGTTGACCCCCAGTGGTGCCTGTGGAAACATGAATGATGCTGACGTCTTTTTTGTCACAGGCCAGGAGCGTCCAAGGATCCTGGCGTAATTCATCCTTGGTGGTGAAAGGAATTTTGGCCAGGTCACTCAGGTTTTTGATATCCTGGGGTTTGACTCCCGCCAGAGTCATCTTCTGTCGGTAAAAAGGAGAATTTTCATAGGCCCGGGTTACCACTTCCTGTAAGGCTTCTTTTCGGAATTTGCTCAGACTTGTCAAAGGCATTTGGTCGGGACAAAGCGACTGAGAAAAGTAACGCCTTATCACAGGTGGCAGGATCTCTTCCCGGATACGGTTTTCAAAACGAGAGGTCATTTTGTTTTCACTCCTTAAGGATCAAGAATTTCCAGTTGTTGTTGAAAACGGGTAATTGTAACACCTGGTACTGCTTCTTTTACATAATATTCGGGTCTTTGTATTTTGTTAATAAAAGTACCCATGCGCTGTGCAGTCCTATCTGACACGGGAAAAGCCCCGGATTTCAAACTTGGGGCTTGCGTGCCTGACGGGCTTTTTGGTTAACGCAGGTGATTCTATTTAAAATGTCGAAAGCTAAGACAGCCTGCTATTGCAAAGGGTAAGGGGAGGGGGAGGACGCACATGGATGAAGGGCCGGAAAAATGGGATGTTCCTTTAACTCCTGAAGACAGAGAAGAATATGATGTTGACCTGATTCGTGACTTGAATGAAGATAGTGACCCCGGCAGTGAAAATGACACAGATGCTGTTAATAAACGCCCGTCAATCATATTTAAAATTATTGGTTTGATAACTGTGATAGTTTTTGCAGCAACCTCATTGGGGATCTGGCTAAAGGTTTTAAACCTGCCGCAGATTGACTTCCTCGCGAAATCCACGGAACTGGCGAAAAATCCCCAGATTCAAAAGTATCAGAAGGCAGTCGTGATGATTAAATCCTCAGACGGTCAGGGGTCAGGTTTTAATGTTGAGCCCAGCGGCTTGATTATTACGAACGCACATGTAGTCAAAGATGCCAAAGAGATAGACGTTAGTTTCCCGGAGGGTTCTACTTACCGCGGGAGGGTGCTGGCCAGCTGCCCGGATGTTGATTTGGCAGTGGTCAAGATTAACGGTCGGAACCTGCCTAAGCTTGAGTTGGAACTGGATTTAACCCCAGCAGTTGGTGACGAAGTTACAATAATCGGAAATCCCCTTGGTTTAGCGGATATTGTAATGAAAGGAAACGTCACCGGAGAGATGATCCCCAAAGGGTGGAATGTACCTGCAGTCATGGTTGAAGGGGAAGTGCGCAAAGGAAACAGCGGCAGCCCGGTATTAAATCGTAACGGGCGGGTGGTCGCAGTAATATTCGCTACCCTGGGTTCTGCGGACAGTGATGAAAAGGGACGGGTAACCGGGCTGGCAGTGCAGGTCAAATATCTGGACAGGGTTTTTAATACGCCTCAATCACTCCACAGGCCAGCTTTTGACCTGAGGCGCCGGCCGGTTGGGTCCGGTAATCATCAGGGTTTTCGTGAATGACGACAGACCTGCCGATAATGAACTGCTCCCTGTCAAGTAGACAGATGAAAAAATAAAACCGTTTTCACTGGGCTCCGTCAAATGACGGGGTCCAGTTTTTATGCAGCGTTTTCGAGC
>PGZN01000028.1 GCA_002840165.1 Firmicutes bacterium HGW-Firmicutes-8 | reverse complement strand
GGTTAACAGGAATACGTGCTCGCAAAGGAAACATTAACCGGACATGTAGGGCTGGAGAAATTAATGCAAACCTCACTGCGAGAAGTACTAAAAGGTTACGTGAATTGTAACCGATAACGGAAGGAGTATTCCTGAGGAACCCGGTGCGGTAGTTCCGCACGCCGGGATCTGTGCGGGGGACGCCAGGTAACTGGCGTCGCTACCGTGACGGTGAAATCTGGCTATTTGGGGTCAATAAGAAAACAATATTTTCTCTTGCCATGTAGAATTCTTCTTATTTCAACAACTGTACCTTTGACTGCATAAAAGACTAAGTAGTTGCCGATTATAAGCATTCTATAATTTTGTGATTGGAGTCGTCTGTCTTTAGGGATTTGTCCCATCAGCGGGAAATCTTCTAACTTTGATATGGTTTCGTCAATTTGGTCAATGAAGTTAATTGCGGCAGTTGGGTTGTCCGCCCTAATGTATTCGATTATTTCCATAAAGTCTTTTTCTGCGCTAGGAAGATATCTTATTCGATACTTTTTACCCATCAAATGTATTCGATTATTTCCATAAAGTCTTTTTCTGCGCTAGGAAGATATCTTATTCGATACTTTTTACCCATCAATGGTAGCCCTCATTTTCTTCATTAGTTCTTTATGACTGATAGTTGGTGCACCAGATGCACTTTCTTGTTCTGCTTCTCCGAGTTTTTGATATAATTCAATTAGTGCTTCCAGTTTTTCATATGTTGCCATACTCATAACAACTAAGTCGCCTTGGCCATTTTTGGTAATAAAGACAGGTTCACCTTCATCATGACAAAGTTCAGATATTTGATTAAAGTTGTTTCTTAAGTCTGAGATAGGCCTAATGATTGGCATTTAAAATCGCTCCTTTATCATTAATAGTGGTAATATTATATCATAGAAATGATAAAAAGACTAGTTTTAGCTTGACGCCATACCTCGCCTAACAACAGGTTAAAAAGCAATTGACAATTAACAATGGACAATGGACAATGGACAATGGTTTCAGACTCCTATTTTTATTAATTGTCAATTGTCAATTATCAATTGTCAATTGGTACTGTGGGTCGGGTCAGTTCGTTTAGCCAATAGGCGTTAGGCGAAATCCGGGTTTCGTATTTTGGCGAGGGAAATAAAAATTTCCAACACAAACAGGAATTAATGGGGGGGTTAAGATCATAAAGATTTTGCCAGAAACTCCTAGAACTTATTTCATGTACTTTTTTATCGCGTTCCAAAAGTTTTCCCTTGTACCGGCCATTATTACTACAATCAACTCTCCCTTGTCGTTTTCCGTTAGATAGTATGCAACTTCATAATTTACTCTGTTGTGGTAAACGTCATATCCCCAAATACCGGCTAAGTCACCTGTTTTGAGGTCACCGATTTCCGAGTCTTTTCGAATCTCCATTAGAGCAGCTTCATATTTTTTCTTTAACTGCTTGTCCTTCAATTTTTTAAAGTATTTCTCAGCGGGTTTTAAGAACACTATAGGAAGCATACTAGTCCTCCAAGTCCGAAAAGATTTCCTTCATCTTATCATCGCCAGAACCTTTGTGGTCATTAGCAACTAGTTCAGCTTCTTCAATCATTCTTTTAATAGCCGGTCTTATCTTAGCACGGGTTTGCCTGAATTCATCAAGCAGTTGATCACCCTGATAACCTTTTGCTATAAGATCCTTCAGTATTTCTTCCGCGAATTCGGTTTCTTGCCGAACAGGTCGAATTACTATTTCAGAGTCTGTCATAATACATTCAACTTCTTCACCAATGTTGAGTTTGTCAAAATACTTTTGAGGTATAGTGATCTGCCTTTTCTTAGAAACACTTATTCTTTTAGATTCCATGAAACGGTCTCTTCTACTTGAAGGGCCTATTGACATAATTATATTCCTCCATCTAAGATTAATATACAATTATCAGGGTTGCTTGGTTTCTTTGTTATAAGTATAACACAACAGATGAAGTTTAAACAAGAAGATTCGGGCCTGGTTGAATTCATCCCCCAACAGGCTAAACGGCGTCTTGCGGGTATGTCACTCTTGCCGACCCAACTGTCCCGCGTCCTAGGCTGTCACGGTTTTTGCATGAGCAATAATCGCGCCAGCCCTGCGGGTCGGGCCAGTTCATAATGAACGCCAACAAAAGAACGTTGGATTATCCTTCTATACATTTAGTTACTGGCTTTTTTTTGGCATTTTGTGTGTTTTTTTCACCCAACCTGCTTAATACCATAAATCCTATTATCGCTGACATCAATGATGCTAAAATAATACTTGTTTTGGCCACAGCTATGGTGTGATTGTCCTGGAAGGCCAAAGTTGCAACAAAAATGGACATCGTAAAGCCTATTCCTCCCAAAAGGCTTGCGCCGTACAACTGTTTAAAGTTTACGCTTCGTGGCAATCTAGCTATTTTCAAACGAACTGAAATATATGACATACCAAAAATTCCTGCTTGTTTTCCGAAGAAGAGGCCAGCAATAATACCGAAACTTACAGGGTGAGCAGCCATATCTTTAAGACTGCTGTAATCAATAGATACACCTGCGTTGGCTAAAGCAAATAAGGGCAGTATGAAAAATGCTGTCCATGGTTGCAAAAAGTGTTCCAACCTTAGCAACATCGGAGTATCTGTGTCACCTTCTTTTTGACGGAGTGGGATAACCATGCCCAATATAACCCCTGCTATGGTGGCATGCACTCCGGATTTTAGGATTGCCAGCCATAGTAACAGTCCTAAGGCTATAAATAGAAACATGGATTTCCTCCATAATTTATTAGATAATACTAATAACATGATAATTATCAGGGAAACAAGTAATGCTGGCCAGTAAATATTTTTAGTGTAAAAAAGTGCAATTACTAATATTGCCCCCAGGTCATCTACAATAGCTAGTGCAGCTAAAAAAACAACTAAACCTTTAGGGGCCTTTTGCTTACCTAATAGGGAAATAACACCCAAAGCAAATGCAATATCGGTAGCCATAGGTATTCCCCAACCTGAAATATTGGAAGTGTTGTAATTAAACAAAAAGTAAATAACAGCAGGCGCAATCATTCCTCCTAATGCTGCACTTATAGGAAGAAGGGCGTTTTTAACAGATTTAAGTTCCCCTGCTGCCAGTTCGCGTTTAATTTCCATGCCCACAACAAAGAAGAAAACTGCCATCAAACCATCATTTATCCAGTGTAGCAAGGATTTTGATAAAGAAAAATCACCATAACCAATCGTTATATGATAATTAAAGACCTGAGCGTAACTTGAAGATAAAGAGGAATTTACCCAGAACAGGGCAAAGGCAGCAAAGAACACTAAAACAATCCCGCCTGCAGCCTCGTGTTTAAAAAAGTCTTCAAAAGGTTTAACTATTTTATGATACATTTTTTATATCTCCCCCCAAAAAGAATAAAGGGGAGTAGTTCTATTAAAACTACTCCCCCCTAGTAGCTTAATCCTTGCAGCCCGGCTGTCTTAGCATCTTGCCTTAGACCCTTAGGCTTTAGCGCCCTCGGCTTTTGCCGAGTTTACATCAACTCAAAGAAATATTAAATACATCTTCAATTTTAGACAAAATATGTCTGCCTGTCAACTTAAACTGAGAGTGGCCCAACTTACTCCACCGCCCTCCGGCTGTAGTTTGTTGCTTTTTATTCCAGGGTATACTATAATAATTGTTATAAAAAAACGTGGTAGGATGGCAGGGCGGGACTGAGTGATAAAAAAACACTCCTACCGGGAGTGTTTTTTGAATTGAGGTGAGGTTTAGTTGGTAAATCAGATTGGCAGCCGTAAAACGGCATCTGTTGCCATCATAATGTCTCTTACAGAGACGAGGGAAGAGGAAAAAAACCTGCAGAAGGCTTACGCCAAGGAGGGTATCAAGACCGCGGCGGTAGATTATGGTGGGGAGTTTATCTCTTCTGTCATGAAAATCGTGGAAAGGGCTGTTGTGGCGGCCAAGCGGGAGGGTGTAATCAAAGAAACCCATACTGACGAGGGCGCCGTGGCAGGCGCCACAAGGGAAGCCTTGTCCCAAATTATGCCAAAGGCTATCGGGTTAAATGTGGGTGGAAAAATTGGTATCGCCCGCCACAATGACCATATTACAGTTGCGATATTTTTTGGCATAGGGCTGCTTCACCTTGACGAAGTATCGATTGGCCTTGGCCACCGGGCTGTATCATAAAAGGTGGTCCACAGCGGAGTGTGCGGAATACATTGGCTGTAGGAAGGGAGAATGGGGCAATGGGACAGAAAATGGTTAGGGGAATAAGGGGCGCCATTACTGCTAAAAGCAACACCAGGGAACATATCTTTGAGGCCACAATAAATCTGCTGAAAGCGATAGTTGAGGTTAATCATATCGAAACAGAAGATGTGGCAAGTGTTTTCCTAACTACTACTCCGGACCTTAATGCGGATTTCCCGGCATCTGCAGCCAGGGAAATTGGGTGGGGTTTGGTTCCCCTGTTATGTGCCAGGGAAATTGATGTACCGAACGGCATGCCTAAGTTAATCAGGATCCTGATTCACATCAATACCACGAAGACACAGGCCCAGATTAAACACCAGTACCTTGGTGAGGCTGCTAAGCTTAGACCTGATTTAATGGATGAGGTCAAGTAACCTCGGGAAATTATTGACACATTCTTACGGTCTGTGGTATATTGTATACATACATATTGAGTTTAGATTGAGCTTGAGTTTAGTTTTGAGTTGAGTTTTGAGCTGAGTGAGAATTGCTTGTTTTGAGTTGAGAAGAGTATAGCTTAGTTGAGCTGAGATGAGCTGAGATGAGTGTGACTGGTCAAAAGGTATTTAAACCAGTGCTCGTTTGGGTGCTGGTTTTTTGTTTTTTTTAAGTCTTAAAAGAAGGCGAGGAAGAAAAAATATGTTTTATCCCAGTCGTGAACAATACGTTGAGCTGAGCGGGGGTTATAACCTGATTCCGGTATACACAGACCTGCTGGTTGACATGGATACCCCCATATCAATATTTAAGAAGGTCTGCCGGGAACAATATACATATCTGCTGGAGAGTGTTGAAGGCGGAGAAAACCTGGCCAGATACTCATTTATAGGTTTAGACCCTTTTGTCAGGTACCAGTGCCGGAGAAAAGAAGGGGTAATTGAGGACCACAGCGGGCAAAGACAGGTTGTGGGGGAACCCTTAAATGTCTTAAAAGGTATTATGGACCACTATGAGGCCCCGAAAATTGAAGGCCTGCCAAGGTTTTACGGCGGCGCCGTAGGATATTTCGGTTATGACCTGATCAGGTATGTCGAAGAACTGCCCAATAATACTGTTGATGACCTGAATCTGCCGGACTGTCATTTTATCCTAACCCGGTTAGTCCTGATTTTTGACCACGTTAAACATAAATTAAAAATTGTGGTTAACACCGAACCTGGAGACGACCCTGCAGCCGCTTATTACAGTGCTTTAAACAGGATTAATGCCCTCAAAAAGATAATTAACGAGCCGCCGGTAATTGACACCTGCGCCACTCAATTTGGAGGTTCCGCAGGAATCTCCTCTAATATGACGAAACAGGAATATATAAATAAAGTCGAGTTGGCCAAGGAATACATCAAGGCCGGAGACATATTTCAGGTTGTCCTCTCCCAAAGGTTGAAGGCGCCTCTTGTGGGTGACCCCTTTGATATTTACCGGACCCTGAGGACAGTTAACCCGGCGCCGTACCTGTATTACCTGAATTTTGGAGGGACCGTTATAATCGGTTCTTCGCCGGAGATGTTGATCAGAGTTGAGGACGGTATGATTCAGACCTGCCCGATAGCCGGCACCAGGCCCAGAGGGCGGAATGCCGCTGAGGATTTGACTCTCGAGAAGGAACTCCTGGATGATGAGAAAGAGAAGGCCGAGCATGTAATGTTGGTAGACCTCGGCAGAAATGATCTGGGGAGGGTCTGCGATTACGGGAGCGTAAAGGTAAACAGTTTTATGGAGGTTGAGCGATACTCCCATGTGATGCATATTGTTTCCAATGTCAGCGGCCGCCTGCGGCCGGAAACTACTGCTTATGACGCTCTCAAGGCTTGTTTCCCGGCAGGTACCGTATCCGGAGCGCCCAAAATCAGAGCGATGGAAATTATTGAGGAACTTGAGCCCACCGGTAGAGGCGCATATGCGGGCGCCATCGGCTATTTTGGCTTTACCGGCAATATGGACACCTGTATCACAATCCGCACGATACTGGTGCATGAGGGAATAACTTATGTGCAGGTCGGGGCCGGAATTGTAGCCGATTCTGACCCTGAAAGGGAGTATGATGAGACGATTAATAAAGCTCAAGCGCTTCTGGAAACACTTACTCTTAAGGAGGTAGGCTGATGATATTAATGATTGATAACTATGATTCTTTCACCTTTAATCTTGTCCAGTACCTGGGCGAAATAGGGGAAGACATAAAGGTATACCGGAATGATAAGATTTCACTGGAGGAAATAATCCAAATGTCCCCCGACCATATCGTGATTTCCCCCGGGCCCTGCACTCCCAATGAGGCAGGAGTTTCACTCGAACTCATCGGGAAACTGGGCGGGAAAATACCAATCTTGGGGGTCTGCCTGGGACATCAGGCTATCGGCCAGGCATATGGAGGGAATGTAATCAGGGCCCAAAACCTTATGCATGGGAAGACTTCAGTAATACATCACGACGGAAAGACGATATTTGAGGGGATAGAATCACCTTTCACTGCCACGAGATATCATTCTTTGATTGTAGAAAGGGACTCCCTGCCCGAATGTTTGGAGATAAGCGCCTGGACCGAACAGGGAGAAATAATGGGTTTGCGGCACAAAGAGCATGTTGTCGAAGGTGTTCAGTTTCACCCGGAATCAATACTTACCGAGCACGGCAAAAAGCTACTGAGAAACTTCTTGCAGTTGAGCTAGAGTAATAGAGTTGCTAGTTGCTAGTTGCTAGTTCCTAGTTGCTAGTGGTGGAAGGTTAACAAATGCCACCTGAGATTGGTACTGGCGACTGTCTCTACTGGCAGCAAACAGAAAGCAATTTGCAGCTAACAACTAGGAACTAGGAACTAGCAACTAGCAACTGAGAAAGAGGAGGAGAGCTGAGATGATTAAAAACGCAATTGACAAGGTCGTAAAAGGGGTCCACCTTACTGAGGAGGAAGCAGTTGTCCTGATGGATGATATAATGAGCGGTAAAGCTACCGACGCCCAAATCGCGTCATTTATTACCGCCCTTAGGATTAAAGGGGAAACGGTTGATGAGATTACCGGGTTTGCCAAGGTTATGAGGCAAAAAGCCACCCCGGTGAAGACGGTTCACCCTGTTCTGCTTGATACTTGCGGTACCGGTGGGGATGGTTCCCACACATTTAATATTTCGACTACCGTAGCTTTTGTGCTGGCAGCTGCCGGAGTCCCGGTGGCCAAACACGGCAACCGCTCTGTGTCAAGTCGCAGCGGCAGCGCTGATGTACTCGAATCATTGGGGATTAACATTAATCTGACCCCGGAACAGGTCGGGGAATGTATCAATAAGGTCGGGATAGGTTTTCTGTTTGCCCCTGCTTTACATGGGGCGATGAAACACGCCATCGGGCCGAGACGGGAAATCGGCATCAGGACTGTTTTCAATATCCTCGGTCCGCTGACTAACCCCGCCGGGGCGCAGCGCCAGATATTAGGTGTGTACGACCCTGATCTAACGGACGTATTAGCAGGTGTGCTGGCTAAGCTGGGAACCCAATCGGCCTTTGTCGTGCACGGGGCGGGCGGACTTGATGAGGTTTCCATCCTGGGACCAACGAAAGTAAGTGAAGTGAAAAACGGGAAGGTGAAAACTTACAACTTCGACCCGCAGGACTATGGTTTTAAATATGCTGCCATGGAACAGCTCAAAGGCGGTACTGCCGAAGAGAATGCGGCTATTACGAGGAGCATCCTGGAGGGTGAGCAGGGTCCTCGCAGGGATATTGTATTGTTGAATTCGACCCTGGCCCTGATGGCTTCCGGTAGCGTAAAAACAGTGGAAGAGGGCCTGGAGAAGGCGGCCGACATCATCGATACCGGGGCAGCATCCGCAAAAATAAAAGAACTGGCGGAATTCAGCCACAGTTTTATCCAACCGGAAACCAGGGTAGGATAGCCAGGAGGCGGGAAAGTGATTTTAGACCGCATCATTGCTCAAAAAAAAATAGAGGTCGAAAAAAACAGGAAAAAGAGCAGATCACTGGCAGCCAGCCTTAGGAAACCGGGGGAAGTTGCCCTGATTGCGGAAATTAAAAAGGCTTCTCCATCAAAGGGTTTGATCCGCGAAGATTTCGACCCCGGGGAGATTGCCAGGATCTATTCCACCTCAGGCGCTTCGGCAATTTCGGTGCTTACTGATAAGGAGTTCTTCCAGGGCAGTCCGGAGTATCTAAGTACAGCCCGGAGTGTTTCGAAACTGCCTCTCCTGCGCAAGGATTTTATCATTGACCCCTACCAGATATATGAGGCCAGGCTTTTGGGGGCTGATGCGATACTTCTGATTATGGCTGTTCTGACAGACCGGGAGGCGGGGGAATTTCAGGGAATCGCGGCCGGACTTGGGATGGATTGCTTAGTCGAAGTCCATACCGCAGACGAACTAAAAAGGGCTCTGGCCCTTGATGCCCAGATCATCGGGATTAATAACAGGAACCTGCAGACATTTAAAACAGAGCTGGAGACAACCTTCAGACTGCGGGAGATGATTTCCGACCCCAATATTACAGTTGTCAGCGAAAGCGGGATTAATACCAGAGACGATGTCTTAAAGCTGAAGGAACATGACGTCCACGCCATGCTGGTCGGGGAAGCCCTGATGCGAGAAAGCGATATTGCTAAGAAGGTTGCAGAACTCTTGGGTAGATAGTAGGATGTTAAAAAGATAAAAAGAAACCACAGAGTTCACAGAGGCTGAGTTAGAGGACACAGAGAGACAGCGGCAACCCATAGTGAAGCTTACTTCCCAAGTGTGGAAGTTATTAAAATAGAAATTTATATAAAACAAAAAGTTTGGATGTATCTATGGTAGAAGGTTGACGATTAACACGGATTTAGCGAGGATTCACATACATGTAGATGCGGAGAATATGGGAGCAGTACCAAATATCGATTAATTGCCGGAAGTTACATCTATGTAGTAAAGAAAACCGAGGGTAAGAACATCTGAGTAGTAAATGTGTTTTTATATTTAATAATTTCTCAAGGTACGGAGGTACTCAATTGAACTGGGGAGTAGGTGTTGCTGCTGACTCTCTGTGCTCTCTTGTTTTCAGTGAATCACGATTTCTCTGTGTTCTCTGTGGTATATTGTAAGGATTGTCGGCTGTAGGAGATAGAGTTTATGAAGATTAAGATTTGTGGTCTAAAGGAAGTTGAACATGCGGTTAGGGCAGCCGAACTGGGGGCTGATTTTATAGGTTTCATTTTTGCGGAAAGCCGCCGGCGGGTTTCACCGGAACAGGCTCAGCGGATAATCCGGGAACTGCCTGCAGAAGTCCGCAAAGTCGGAGTGTTTGTTGATGAGAATCATGCTGTGATAAATGATATCGCATCATTTTGCGGCTTGGATATGGTTCAGGTCCACGGTCAGGAGACACCGGAAGAATGCAGGCAGATAACCTGCCCGGTGATAAAAGCGGTCCGGGTTAAAGATGCTGAGTCTCTGCAGATGATGGGGCCTTACCGGGACAGTGTGGAAATGTTTTTATTAGATACATATGTGGAGGGCGCATCCGGTGGTACAGGAAAAACCTTTGACTGGATGCTGGCCCGCCAGGCCTCATATTACGGGAAAGTACTTTTAGCCGGCGGACTGGATGCCAATAATGTCAGAACGGCCGCGGCCGCAGCCCGGCCATATGGTGTTGATGTAAGCAGTGGTGTCGAAACCGGAGGGGTCAAAGACCTGGCAAAAATCGCAGAATTTATAACACAAGTGAGGGGGAAAGAAGATGTCAGTACTACCTGATAAAAAAGGCCACTTTGGTGAATTTGGCGGCAAATATGTACCGGAAACCCTCATGCCTGAACTGGCTGAGCTGGAAAAAGCTTACGGGGAAGCCAAAAGAGATAAGTCTTTCAATGATGAGTTAAAATACTACCTCAAACAATATGTTGGCAGACCTTCACCCCTATACTACGCCCGGGGTCTTACCGAATACTGCGGGGGAGCCAGGGTCTATCTGAAGAGAGAAGACTTAAACCATACCGGCGCCCATAAAATTAACAATACGATGGGTCAGGTCATGCTGGCCATGAGAATGGGCAAAAAAAGGGTTATCGCGGAAACCGGAGCCGGCCAGCACGGTGTTGCCACGGCGACTTCGGCTGCCATGTTCGGCCTTGAGTGTGTAATATTCATGGGGGAAGAAGACATTAAAAGACAGGAACTCAACGTTTTCCGGATGAAACTGCTCGGGGCCAGGGTTGAACCTGTTTCCTCAGGCAGCCGGACCCTGAAAGATGCAATGAATGAAGCCATCCGGGACTGGGTTACTAACGTCAGGACGACATTCTATGTCCTGGGCTCGGTCGGCGGACCCCACCCGTATCCGATGATTGTAAGGGACTTTCAGAAAATAATAGGCGAGGAAACCAAAACTCAGATCATCGAACAGGAAGGCCGCCTGCCTGATTATATTCTGGCCTGTGTAGGCGGGGGGAGCAATTCAATCGGAATTTTCTACCCTTTTCTCGATGATAAAGGGGTTAAGCTTATAGGTATTGAAGCGGCCGGTCACGGGCTTGATACCCGGTTCCATGCCGCCACCCTGACGAAGGGTTCCAAAGGGGTGCTGCACGGGGCTTACAGTTACATCCTGCAGGATGAAGACGGCCAGATTCTGGAGGCTCACTCTGTTTCAGCAGGGCTTGACTATCCCGGCGTTGGGCCGGAACACAGCTATTTAAAGGAATCGAAAAGGGTGGAGTATACCAGTATTACCGACCGGGAAGCCCTTGACGCATTACAGGCGCTGTGCCGGACAGAAGGTATCATACCTGCCTTGGAAAGCTCGCACGCCATTGCTTACGGATTGAAACTTATTCCTCAGCTGGCCCGGGACAAAATAGTTGTGATAAACCTGTCAGGGCGCGGGGACAAAGATGTCCAGACCGTTGCAGGGATACTGGAGGTGGAATAGATGATTGCCGAAAAAGAAAAAGCCGTACCTAACAGGATATCTGAAAAATTTGGGATGCTGAAGGAACGGGGAGAAAAGGCCCTGATAACATTTATCACGGCCGGGGATCCCGACCTTGATAAGACGAAAGAACTTGTCTTAGTTCTCGAAAAAGCCGGGGCTGATTTGATTGAATTGGGTGTGCCTTACTCAGATCCGCTCGCTGACGGACCGGTAATTCAAGAGGCCTCCCAGAGGGCTCTGAAATCTGGAGCCAACCTGAAAAAAATAATGCAGACAGTCGCTGATTTACGGAAACAGACTGATATCCCGATTATCCTGATGACATACTATAATCCCCTGCTCAGATACGGGCTCGGCCAAGTCTCTGATGATGCGGCTGCAGCGGGGGTTGACGGGTTTATTGTCCCTGACCTGCCGATGGAGGAGTCAGGCGATTTTAGTTCCCGCCTGGCCGGAAAAGGTATTTATCTGATTCCATTGGTCGCCCCTACCAGCGGGCAGAAAAGAATTAAGAAAATAGCAGCTAAAGCCGCGGGTTTTGTATACTGCGTTTCATTAACCGGAGTAACCGGGGTAAGGCAAGGGATCCCGGAAAATTTAAAGGAGTTCATGAGCATTGTTCGTGAATCTACCAGGGCGCCGCTGGCTGTAGGGTTTGGGGTATCTACTCCGGAACAGGTGGCAGCAATCTCCGCATACTGTGACGGAGTTATCGTCGGCAGCGCTCTCGTCAAAGCCATCGCGGAAAAAGGCGGCTCACCCAAATTAATGGATTTCATCTATAAGATGGTGCAGAAACTTAAACAGCCGCTTAAGACAAGTAAATCCAAAC
Source organism: Firmicutes bacterium HGW-Firmicutes-8 (assembly GCA_002840165.1). Classification (GTDB taxonomy): domain Bacteria; phylum Bacillota; class Thermincolia; order Thermincolales; family UBA2595; genus GW-Firmicutes-8. Next base: position 17,822 of record PGZN01000028.1, on the reverse strand, counting down.
TTAGGGCGCCGCTAGGAGGCAGTGGAGATGGGATACAGGTTAGCCGGTAGAAAAGCAAAGGAAGAGAAAACCGTGATCAGGGTTGGCAATACAGTTGTAGGCGGGGACCATCTTACTATAATCGCCGGACCCTGCGCGGTTGAGAACAGGGACCGCTATATTCAGGCGGCATCCCAATTAAAAAAGATGGGGGTCCAGATGCTGCGGGGCGGGGCCTTTAAACCGCGCACCTCACCATATGCCTTCCAGGGCCTGGCCGTCGAGGGCCTGGAGATATTGGCTGAAGCGAAACGGGTCACCGGTCTGCCGATTGTCACCGAGGTGATGGACACAAGAGACGTGGATAAGGTAGCCGGATTTGCGGATGTGCTGCAGATCGGCAGCAGGAATATGCAGAATTTCATATTACTAAAAGAGGTTGGCCGGGTCAACAAGCCTGTGCTCTTAAAAAGAGGCCTGTCAGCCACTATTGAAGAATGGTTGATGGCAGCTGAGTATATAATGGCAGAGGGTAATTCCCAGATTATTATGTGTGAACGGGGAATCCGGACCTTTGAGACACATACGAGAAACACCCTTGATATAAGCGCTGTCCCAGCTATCAAACACCTGTCCCATCTGCCTGTAATCGTTGACCCGAGCCATGCAGCCGGGAAATGGGGGATGGTCGCGCCTTTGGCCAAAGCTTCCATAGCGGCCGGAGCTGATGGATTGCTGATAGAGGTTCACCCGTGCCCGGAAGAAGCCCTATGTGACGGCGGGCAGTCACTGACCCCGGGTAACTTTGCGGAACTAATGGAGGAAATAATTCCGGTAGCCGAAGCTGTTGGCAGGAAATGCCATGATAAGGTAAAACTTCTTGTCAAAAAAAGTGTAATATGATAGGATATTTTATGTAGTATGGTAGGGTTTTTTCCAAAAGTAAATGGGCTGTTCTATGAGTGTTTGATGGACAGCCGAACGGCAGGACGGTAGGAAGGGAGGTTCATCGCAATGGGCGTTGAATTATTTAAGGCACTCCTTTTTGGGGTGCCTTTTTTGCAAAAAAACGGTTATTAGTAAATAGATGATAGTTAAATTGCTAAATTTGAAACACTATATTACAGAAAAGCGAACTGGGGGTAAATATTATGATTGTGGTTATGGATAACAAAGCAAGTAAGCAGGAGGTACAGCAGGTTATAGAGAGACTGACCGACCTGGGGTTTCAGATACATCTTTCTGAAGGTGTGGAACGGACAATAATCGGCGCCATCGGTGACAAGGCTATTCTCAATGATATTGCCTTAGAGGCGATGAATGGAGTGGAAAAAGTGGTCCCCATTCTTCAACCATACAAACTTGTCAGCCGTGAGTTCAAAACCGATGATTCGGTCGTCAAAGTAGGGGATCTCGAGTTTGGCGGCACAAGGATTCATGTAATGGCCGGCCCGTGTGCCGTGGAAAGCAGGGAACAAATCCTCGAAACCGCTGAGCAGGTGCGCAATGCCGGAGCTACGGTCTTAAGAGGCGGGGCGTTTAAACCGAGGACATCTCCATATGCCTTTCAGGGACTTGAAGAAGAAGGCCTCAAAATGCTGGCTGAAGCCAGAGAAAGAACCGGCCTGAAAATAGTTACCGAGGTAGTCGACCCGCGAAATGTGGAACTGGTGTGCGAGTATGCGGATATCCTGCAAATCGGGGCCAGAAATATGCAGAATTTCTTGCTGCTCAAGGAAGTATCATCAGCAGACAAACCGGTAGTCTTAAAGCGCGGCCCTTCGGCTACTATCGAAGAGTGGCTGATGGCAGCCGAATATATTATGTCAGGCGGCAACTACAATGTTATTCTGTGTGAAAGGGGAATCCGCACGTTTGAAACATATCTGCGGAACACCCTTGACCTGAGTGCAGTGCCGGTAGCAAAACACTTATCTCACCTACCGGTAATTGTAGACCCCAGCCATGCCACCGGGAAGTGGAAATTGATCAAACCTATGGCTATGGCGGCTGTAGCTGCAGGCGCCGACGGTTTAATGATTGAGGTTCACCCCAATCCGGCCCAAGCCTTGTGTGACGGTCCGCAATCACTCACTCCGGCGAATTTTAGTTCATTAATGAATGACATTATCAAAATTGCCGCTGTGTTTGACCGGACTATTTAGAACGAATTTAAACAGGAGACGATCCGGATGAAACCTTTGTTCGAAAAAGTTGCTATAATAGGTGTGGGGTTAATCGGCGGGTCTTTGGGAATGGCCCTCGGCAGCCGTGGGTTAGCCGGTACTATAATAGGAGTAAATTCCAACCCCGTTAGCCTACAGCTGGCCCTGGAAGCGGAAGCCATCCATGAAGGCGCGTTGGAGTTGGAAATTGCCGTGTCAGACGCCGACCTGGTTGTTATTGCCACACCTGTAGGGTTAACTGTCGATTTTATCAGGCGGATAGTCCCCTTTATTAAACCAGGGTGTATTGTGACCGATGTGGGCAGTACTAAAGCCGAGATTGTCAGGGAGGCGCAGAAAATGATGCCTCCGGGAACATTCTTTGTCGGGGGACACCCCATGACCGGTTCCGAAATAACCGGGGTAAGAGGGGCAGATAGATATTTGTTCGAAAATGCGGTATACATATTAACCCCTGCCGCGGACACTCCCCGGGCAGCAATCAAAAAAGTCCGGAAACTGGTTGATTCACTTGGGGCCAAGGTAATTGAGATAGACCCGGAGGAGCATGATTTGATGGTGGCGGCGGTGAGTCATCTGCCCCATTTTATTGCTGCCACCCTCGTCAACACAGTGGGGGAAATTCAAAAAGACCACGAAGGGTTGTTGATGCTGGCCGCAGGCGGCTTCCGGGACACTACCCGGGTTGCTTCCGGCAGCCCCCTGATGTGGAAAGACATCTGCCTGACGAACAAGGATAACATCTTAAAAGTACTGCATAAATTCAGGGAGGTTTTGGATGAAACCTGCCAGATGATAGAAAAATGCGATGATCAAGGGCTTGAAGGGAGCTTAGACAAGGCGCGTGAATTAAGAAAAAATATCCCCTCCAAGATGAGAGGATATCTGCCTTCTGCCTATGAAGTTGTCGTCACTGTCCCGGATCGGCCCGGAGTGATTGCGGTGATGGCCGGGTTCCTCGGTGATGTGGGAGTGAACATAAACGATATTGAGATTCTCAGAGTCAGGGAAGGGGAAGGCGGCACGATAAGGCTGGCCTTTGGAACTGAGGAAGAACAGGACAAGGCTGTTAAAGTACTGGGGCAAAACGGAATTAATGTGAAGAAAAGATAGAATTCATTGGGGGAATGACCGGTGGACCTGCGTGTTGGAAAATCAAAGAAACTTGAAGGTCAGATAAAAGTCCCCGGGGATAAATCGATTTCCCACCGGGCCGTTATTCTAGGGTCGCTGGCCAAGGGACCGACAAAGATAAAAAACTTTTTAATGGGCGCTGACTGTTTGAGCACCATTGAATGTTTACGGGCTATGGGCATCGAATTTAACCAAGTAGATGGGAGCGCCATTATTGTCAACGGAAGGGGCCTGCGCGGGCTGCGGGAACCTGAGGATATACTTAATGTTGGAAACTCCGGCACAACTATCAGGTTAATGACGGGGTTGTTGGCCGGACAGCCTTTTTTGTCAATATTGACCGGTGACAGTTCAATCCGCAAAAGGCCGATGGGAAGAGTGACCGAACCCTTAAAAGAAATGGGGGCTTCCATTTCAGGGAGACAGAACGCTACATTGGCCCCACTAGCTATCCAGGGAGGGCCATTAAGACCGATAAAATTTGTTTCTCCGGTGGCCAGCGCCCAGGTCAAATCGGCGATTTTACTGGCCGGCCTTTACGCCAAAGCCCAGACAACTGTCTGGGAACCGCATAAATCGAGAGATCACACTGAAAGGATGTTAGCTTATCTGGGGGCTGAAATTGAAGTCAGAGACAGAGTTGTGAAAATTTCCGGCAGCACCAGTCTGGAAGGTAAGCCGGTGGAGGTCCCAGGCGACATATCTTCCGCCGCTTTTTTCATGGTGGCGGCAGCCATTGTCCCCGGTTCCCAACTGCGGATAAACAGGGTTGGGATTAACCCGACCAGAACCGGGATTATTGATGCTCTCGGCAGTATGGGGGCCGACATTACGATTATTAATGAGGATGTCGTCAATGAAGAACCAGTCGGAGATATTGTTGTAAGGGGTGGGGGTTTACGGGGGACCGTTTTGGAAGGGGCTCTTATTCCCAGGTTAATTGATGAAATACCGGTACTTACTGTTGCTGCGGCATTGGCCCAGGGTGAAACAATAATCCGAGACGCTACGGAACTGAAGGTAAAAGAGACCAATAGAATCTCCACGATGGCCGCAGAACTAAGAAAAATGGGGGTCGAAATAAAGGAACAGAGTGACGGAATGGTGGTTAACGGCGGCGCGGTCCTGAAAGGGGCTTTCTGTGACAGCCATGATGACCACCGGGTGGCGATGTCAATAGCGGTGGCCGGATTGATGGCAGAGGGCGAAACGGTAATAAAAAACAGGGAATGTATCAATGTATCATTCCCCGGTTTTGAAAAGCTGCTCAAGAAATTGGTCACCTAACTTCTACCGGCCTTTTTCGGTAAGTGATGGCACATAATCTATTTTTTTATATTGAGGTGTCAAATGGTGCAGTATGATGATAAGCGATTAGTTGTAGCGATAGACGGACCGGCAGGTGCGGGAAAGAGCACGGTGGCCAGGCAGGTTTCCAAAGACCTGGGCTATATCTATATAGACACCGGGGCGATGTACCGGGCTCTAACCCTGAAGGCTTTACGACAGGGAATTGATCTGGAAGATGAAAAGGCCCTAACCAAATTTGCTGAGGAAACCGATATCAGGATTACCCATCGGGACCATACTCAGGTAATCTTTATGGATGGGGAAGATGTCAGTGTGGAAATCCGTTCACCGGAAGTTTCTCAGAGCGTCTCTCTCGTCGCTAAAGTCCCCGGGGTCAGGATTGAGATGGTGAGAATCCAGAGGGAACTGGCCAAAGGCGGCGGTGTTGTGATGGATGGCCGGGACATCGGTTCATATGTACTGCCTGATGCGGATTTTAAGATATTCCTTACCGCTTCCACAATGGAGAGAGCCCGACGGAGGGCCAGGGACCTAGAGGCCGCGGGTTACGAAGTTGAAATTATAAAATTGGCGAAAGAAATCGCCGCCCGGGATGAGATTGACAGTTCCAGGCAGATGGCCCCTTTAGTCCAACCACAGGATGCTCTTTTAATTGACACCTCGGAAATGAACTTTGATGAAGTTGTCGCTAAAATAAAGGAGTGTATTCAACAGCTATAAAGGCCGGTGTATAAATTAGATATATAACGCGGGTTTGTATCCGCGTTTTTTATTATTTAAACAGACCCTCCCAATCCCGATGCAATATGAATGCAATTTTTGTTGTATTAGAGGAATTTATGTTTTTGTCTAGAAATAAAACACATTAAGAGCATTTAATTTAATAATACTAACCTTAATTGACTGAATATAGAGGTGATGGGATGAAGACAATCCTAGCGCCAAAAGCGGGATTTTGCTTTGGGGTCAAAAGAGCGCTTGACTTGGCTATGCAGACAGCCAGAGAAACAAATAAGAGTATTTACACCCTCGGACCCCTCATCCACAATCCCCAGGTAGTTGAGGATTTATCCAAAAAAGGAATCAAGGTCGTTAAGGACCTGTCGGACATTCCGGAAGGTGTCATTATTATCAGGTCACACGGTGTAGGCCCGGATATCATCGACAATGCCAGGGACAGGGACTTACAGGTAATCGATGCCACCTGCCCGTTTGTGAAAAAGGCCCAGGAACTGGCCAAAGAACTTAATGACCAGGGGTATCAGGTGGTTGTCGTAGGGGATAAAGAACACCCGGAAGTAACCGGCATTATTGGGTGGACCGGGCATACGGGAATTGTTGTGGAAACACCGGAGCAGGCTGAAAAGTTACAGCCATTAAAGAAGATTGGGATTATCAGTCAGACTACCCAGCCGGAAGAAAACTTTAATAATATTGCTTCTGTGTTACAGGAAAAAGCGGAGGAAGTCAAGGCATATAACACGATCTGCCATGCCACAAGGGACAGGCAGTATGCCGCCGCGGAATTAGCCAGAAAAGTGGATGTGATGATAGTCATCGGGGGCAAAAACAGCGCCAATACGCAGAAGCTTGCCCGCCTGTGTGCTCAGACAGGGACGCCCACTCATCATATTGAAACTGCCGCTGAATTCAAACGGGAATGGCTGGCAGACAAAAAGTTAATCGGTATTACCGCCGGGGCCTCAACCCCGGATTGGATAATTGAGGAGGTTAAAAGATACATGGAAGAGGTCACGAATCAGGAAACCGATAAAAAGCAGCTCGAAGATGCGCTGTCGGTTAAGGAAATCCGCAAAGGGGATATAGTAAAAGGAACAGTCGTCCAGGTAGGGGATGACGAAGTAATGGTAGATGTAGGGGGGAAATCTGAAGGGGTTATTCCCTTAAGGGAACTTTCCTGTTGTGATATAAGGTCACCAAAGGTGATGTTTAAAGTCGGGGATGAGCTAGAGGTTGCGGTTATCAGAGTCCAGGATGATGAAGGGAAAATTCTGCTTTCGAAAAGAAAGGCCGATGCGGAAAAAGCCTGGGATACGCTGAGAATTGCGATGAATGACAGAACCCCTATAGAGGGAGTGGTTACTGAGATAGTAAAAGGGGGCCTGCTGGTTAATTTGGGTGTCCAGGGGTTTCTGCCCGCCTCTTTAATAGAGAGGGGTTATGTAGAAGATTTAGCAAAGTATGTTGGTGAAAAACTAACGTTTTTAGTTATAGAGGTAAGAAGAGAGTCGCGCAAGGTCATCCTTTCCAGAAAAGCTATCTTCGAAGAGGAGTATCAAAAGAAAAGGGTTTCACTTTGGGAAGAAATTGAAGAGGGTCAGGTCCGTAAGGGAATTGTCCGGAGGCTTACTAATTTCGGGGCATTTGTTGACCTCGGCGGGGTAGACGGTCTCCTGCACGTCTCTGAAATGGCCTGGTACAGAGTAGGACATCCCTCCGAAATATTGAAAGAAAACGACGAGATAGAGGTATTCATTTTAAGTATAGACCGAAAAAACGAAAAGGTATCCCTCAGCCTGAAGAAGATTTTACCGAATCCGTGGCAGAATATCGCTGAAAAGTATGGTGTCGGACAGATTGTCAAAGGTAAAATCGTAAGGCTGGCGCCATTTGGGGCATTTGTTGAACTGGAGATAGGGATTGATGCCTTAATCCATATTTCTCAACTGTCAGATAAGAGAATAGGCACACCTTCCGAGGTTGTCAAGGTTGGGGAAGAAGTCACCGCTAAGGTAACTGATGTTGATATTGAAAAACATAAAATCAGTTTATCAATTAGAGAACTAAATAAAGAAAAAGAAAAGGCTGAGAGTGAGACAGAATTGGCTGCTCATCAGACTCAGGAGCAGCCTCCGGCCCCGACCCTCGGAGAATCCCTGGGAGAAGACCTGCAGAGGGAACTCGCGGAAGTAAGCGGTCAGACCGGACTCATAGAGGTAAGCAGCCAAACAGAACTGACAAAGGTAAATGAGGCCACCGAACTGGTGGTTACCGAGCCGAAAGAAGAGACAGTTGAAAATGATGCTTAGTTGAATTTAAAACTCCCTTTAGCCTCAGGCTGATGGGAGTTTTTTCTTGATTCGGCAGGCCGGTGAACCTTGACCGGCAAATTTTACTCTGATATACTTAACCTGGCACCTATTAAGACAAACCAACAAATGTTTACGGAGACCTTTTTATGAATAAGATTACTGAACGGGAAAAAGAAATAATAAAAATATTAAAAAACGACCCAATGATATCCCAGGAAGACCTCGCCCAGGTCGTTGGAATCAGCAGGTCGGCTGTGGCAGTACACATTTCGAATCTCATCGGAAAGGGTTTTATCCTGGGCCGGGGCTATGTCTTCAATGATAAGACAGGTGTCCTAATCCTAGCCCCTGTGTTTATCGAGGTTGAAGCCCGCACCGAATCAGATGACGGGGCCGCACTTGTTGATATCAGGCCGGGGGGCGCTTATCTGACAGCCCACTATTTAGCGGCACAGGACATTCCGACCCAGTTGATGAGTATCCTCGGGAGGGATGACTGGGGTGGGATAATTGCGGAAAGATTAAAGAAGCAGGGTGTTGATACCAGGTACCTGATAATCCAAAAGGACTATCCTACACCGCGCCGGGTTAAGATAATTGACAGTCAGAATAACTGGCAAAGGTCGGTTGCTGACCAAAGGGCTGTGGCCATATTAAACAGAGACAGTATCCAGAATATGGGGGTGGCTGTCAGCAACTGCCGGATGTTAGTCGTAGATGGAGGCATTCCGGCCGAAACAGTCAGGCATGCTGTTCACCTGGCCAGAGAAGCCGGCGTTCCGGTATGTTTCAGGTTTCCTGATGAGAGCGATGCTTCGATTTATAACGAGGAATTGAACGGCCTGTCTGTGGCGATAATGGTCGGGCCTTTGGCCGCGGGGCTTACTAAATCGAAAATAAAGGACCTTGATGATGGGATTAAGGCAGGAAAGATACTTAATGCCATGGGCATCGAGGTTGCTGTCATAGTTATTCCCGACCAGGGGGTTGTACTCACCGGGGACAGTGAAACAGTGACGGTGCCCCTCATGCCGGTCCAGGGAAAGATACAGGAGTTATCTATTGATGTACTGACCGGCGGCTTGGTTTCCGGGATCCTGCATGGGTACGACTACCGCCAGGCTGTAAGGCTTGGTCTCGGTATGGCAGTTCAATGGGCTGGAAAATCACGGAATTTGTCCAAGAGGCAGGAATAATCATAGATGATGTAGAAATATAAAAAGCCGAAAAGGTGGTTTCATGTCTAACGAAATTACGGTAAAAGAGGCTCTCGCTTTGCCGGGAGCCAAATTTGTAGATGTCAGGTCAGAGAGCGAATACGCGGAAGCGACAGTACCAGAGGCAGTAAGTATACCACTTCTGCGGGATGAAGAAAGGGTCTCGGTTGGCGCCGCTTATAAGCATGAAGGTGTGGATACAGCAAGCGCCCTGGGTTTTGAAATCGTTACTCCCCGCTTATCCGGAATGATCAAGAAATTTCAGGATTTAAGGCATGACGGACCTCTTGTGGTTTTTTGCTGGAGGGGCGGAATGCGCAGTAAATCAATCTGCTCACTCCTTGAATCCATAGGAATTCCGGTATTTAGAATGACCGGCGGTTACAAGGCATACCGCGGGTATATCAATGAATACCTTAGTGGTCACCTGCTCCACAGGACTGTAGTCATTCATGGGTTAACCGGGGTTGGGAAGACCGAAGTCTTAGAGGAACTCAGACAAATGTCGGCCCCCGCTGTTGACTTGGAGGGACTGGCTAACAACAGGGGTTCCGTGTTCGGGCAGATTGGGATGCGGCCCCAGCCGAGCCAGAAAATGTTTGAAGCCCTACTTGTAAGGGAACTGGTCTTTTGGTCTGAGGTAGGTTATATTATAGTTGAGTGTGAAAGCAGGCGGATAGGTAGAATAATCCTCCCGGAATCACTCGCTGAGGCTATGAGAGCAGGTATCAGGATACTGGCATATTGTCCGATTGATAAAAGGATTGAAAGAATCAAAAAGATATATGGCGGAGAGTCCGGTGAAAACAGGGCGGAGTTGAAAGCAGCTATCGTCTCGTTAGGACAGAGGGTCGGGAAGAAAAGGGTTCTGGAATTCAGCCAGATGGTTGATGCCGGGCAGACTGATGAGGTAGTGGAATATTTACTCGTCAAATATTATGACCCGCTTTATAAATACCCGTCTCAACCGGATCAGGACTATGACTTAAGTGTCAACACATCTGATATCCGCAAAGCTGCCGTACAGATTAAGGATTTTTTGGACCACAGGATGCAGCCCCAGTCAACTAATTAGAAATGCGGAGGTGCCGTAATGGGTAGCATTGGAGACACCCTAAGGAGTGCCCGTGAAGCCAAGGGGATAAGCCTTAAGCAGGCCGAAGACGATACTAAAATAAGAAAGAGGTACTTACAGGCCCTGGAAGACGGGGATTATGAAATAATTCCGGGACGTGTATATGCCAAGGGTTTTCTGCGCAACTATGCCGGTTATCTTGGCCTAAATCAGGAAGAATTAATGATGGAGTTCAAACTCTTAAGTCTTCCGGTCAAGGAAAATTACCAAGGCGTAAAAATGGAGCCCGGTTTTAGTAAAAGGCGGTTCAACAACCGTTCCGATAAAAGGGCTTATCTGGTTACAGTTTTAGTTGCTGTGATGGCTATTGTAACCCTGGTGGTTTTTAACTCTTTGTATAAAGACAGGGATACCGGTTTGGATGATACCGGCCAGGCCCCTGGAACTGAACAGGGCGAAGTTAACAAAAATACTTACGATAAACCGGATAATAAACCATCAAATGAGCAGGTCAACCAGTCTGCATACAACCCCGGTTCCATGAACCCGGCCAATGGTTCAACTCAGGGGACTACACCTGCGGGGAATGTTAACATTACGCTGAACGGTAAAGATGGGGTCTGCTGGGCTAGAGTAACTGTGGACGGTACAGTGAAATATACCGGAAATATTAATCCCGGTGAGTCCAAAACCTTTACGGGCGCCGACAAAATAATAGTTAGACTCGGCAAAGCGAATGCGGTCGAGGTCATTCATAACGGGCAGAATCTGGGCATACTTGGAACAAAAAGCAATCCGATAACAAAGGAGTTTACTACATTGTGATACGGAAGAGGGTATAATAGGTGGCTACTAAGGAAAATTCTTTTGATATTGTGTCTGAAGTAAATATGCAGGAAATTGACAATGCTTTGAATCAGGCCAGACGTGAAATTCAAACTCGTTTTGATTTCAAGGGCAGTAAGAGCGAAATTAAGTACGACGGTGAAGTAATCACCCTTGTCTCAGATGATGATTTTAAGCTGCGCAACGTGGTCGATATTCTGGAAAGTAAAATGATTAAAAGGGGTATTGACTTAAAAGCCTTAAAATACGGCAAAGTAGAAACCGCGGCTGGAGATACGGTCCGCCAGACGACAAATATTCAGCAGGGGATCGACAAGGACCTGGCCAGAAAAATCATCAAAGAGATTAAGGATTCGAAAATTAAAGTCCAGTCTTCCATCCAGGGAGACAAAGTCAGGGTTTCCGGGAAAAACCGGGATGACCTGCAGGAAGTGATTAAGCTTATTAAAGAAAAAGATTACGATGTTCCTCTCCAATTTACCAACTACCGCTCCACCTAACATTACTAATAAAGCAAAAAGGAGTAACACTTCGGGGTTACTCCTTTCATTTTAAATAGTAAGAGTAGTAACGAAAAACATTAAAAAAAGCCGCGGATGGCGCGGATGAACGCGGATTTTTAAAGACGCGGATATTTATTGATTGATAAATAGGCAAAAAATAGTGAACCAGAGCAACTTAATAAATAATTTATATAAAAAAAACCAGTTACAGGTCAAATGAGTATTGTTTTCTACTCAACATAGTTTCGCTTGTTTCGTTTATTTAATTTTTATTTAGCCGCGGATGGCGCTGATTACGCGGATAATTACTGGGTGTTTCTTATAATCCTGTTATCCTAACTGCTTTATCTTTTACCAAAGGAGAAAATGATATCGGACAGGATAACAGGATCAACAAGAAACATAGTTTGGGGAAGTTAAGAACCACGGATAACACTGATACAGTGAGACATGGATTGATTGCCAGGTCCACATTTTGATGAGAAGACCGGGAGATGAGATACCTGTTGGTAAATATGTTTTTGTATATAATGGTTTTTTTATTGTTTTATCCGCGTCGTTCTAATCCGCGTTCATCCGCGTCATCCGCGGCTATTTTCAAATGTTTGATTGCAGCTTTCCTGCGCTAGGCCCTCTGTGATTTCTTTTAAGAAAAAGGAAAATTTTTGACACTGTTGCTCTGATATCCTATACTAATATGTATATGACGTTATGTTGACGGGGGAAAAATACGGGTGTTCAAAGTTAATATTATCAGCCTTGGCTGTGCGAAAAACTTAGTTGATTCCGAGGTGATGGCAGGAATCCTCAGGGATAGCGGGTATGTAATTTCTTCCTCCGAAAAGGATGCCGATATCCTCGTGGTGAACACCTGTGGTTTTATTGATGCCGCCAGAGAGGAGTCCATTGAGGCTATTTTATCGGCAGCCCGGTTTAAGGATGGCAATTGTAAAGCCCTGATAGTTACAGGATGTATGGCCCAGCGTTACAAGGACGAACTGCTGGCAGAAATTCCGGAAATAGACGGGCTGGTTGGGACAGGTGAAATACCCGGCCTCACCAAAACGATTCAGGAAGCCCTGCAGGGTAAAAAGCCGGTCAGAGTCGGGACCCCATCTTTCATATATGACGATAAAACCCCCCGCATCCTGAGAACCCCTGACTATACCGCTTATGTAAAAATTGCGGAAGGATGCAACAACAGGTGCGCATATTGCGCTATTCCGGAAATAAGAGGGGAGTACCGGAGCAGGACAGTTGAATCAATTACAGCCGAAACGAGAGGCCTTGCCGGGAAGGGTGTCAGGGAGGTTAACCTGATAGCCCAGGACACTACCAGATATGGGCTGGACCTCTATGGGGAGTATAAACTTGATGAACTTTTGCGGGGACTGGCAGATGTTGAAGAGCTCTTCTGGATAAGGCTCCTCTATGCGTATCCCACCCGCTTTACTGATGAACTAATTGATGTTATTGCGGGTCATGACAAAATATGCAGATATCTTGATATACCACTTCAGCATGCCGATGACCGGATACTCCGGGCTATGAACCGGCAGGGTACCCGCGCCGATATTCTCGAATTAATTATCAAGCTGAGAAAGAATATACCTGGTCTGGCCCTGAGAACCTCTATGATAGTCGGTTTTCCGGGGGAGACGGAAGAAAGCTTTGGAATTCTGACGGAATTTGTCAAGACCGTCAGATTTGACCGGATGGGAGTCTTTACATACTCTCCCGAGGAGGGAACCCCGGCTGCGGATATGCCGGGTCAGGTCCCGGATGAGGTCAAAGAGGAGAGAAAAGACCGGTTGATGGAGATTCAACAGGAAATATCGCTGGATAAGAACAGGGAAAAGGTCGGAGAAATAATTTCTGTTTTGGTTGAAGGAAAAGTCGAAAACGAAAAAGAAATATATGTTGGACGTACGGAAGCTGATGCTCCCGAGGTTGACGGTAACATTTTTATAAGCGGAAACGGACTTCAGCCCGGTGATATAGTAACAGTTAGGGTTACCCACGCGTACGAGTATGACTTGATTGGAGAGGTCACGAAATGAATTTGGCCAACAGGATAACCCTGGCAAGAATAGTGCTGGTACCCGTATTTTTACTAATAGTATCTATCAAGATTAAGTACGGCTACATTCTAGCCGCGGCGGTTTTTATTTTAGCCGCCAGTACTGACGGTCTTGACGGTTATCTGGCCAGGAAACGAAAAGAGGTCACCAGACTCGGAAAATTTATGGATCCTTTGGCTGACAAGCTGCTGGTTTCGGCGGCGCTCATCTCTTTGGTTGAGTTAGGCCGTCTTTCAGCTTGGGTTGCGTTTATCATTATCGGTCGTGAGTTTGCCGTCACAGGTTTGCGGGCAGTTGCCGCCGCCGAAGGGGTAATTATTTCCGCCAGTAAACTTGGAAAGGTTAAAACCGTTACTCAAATAGTGGCCATAGTATTTCTGTTTATTCACGACTTCCCTTTTGATTTGTTGAATATACCGATTGGGAAATTAGCGATGGGTGTGGCGGTTGTGTTTACAATCTGGTCAGGGCTTGATTACTTCAAAAAAGCTAAGCCTTTATTAAAGGCAGGGCAAAAATGAGGAGAAACCTGATAATTTTACTGTCTTCGGGTCTTGGCTTGGGCTTTATACCTAAGGCGCCCGGGACATTTGGAACAGTCTTGGGGCTGTTTTTGGCAGTCCTGGCGCCCGATAATATCTATCTTGTCCTAGGGTTAAGCGTCTTAGGGATATGGGCATCTCAGGAAGCAGAAAAGGTGTTTGCAGAGCATGACAGCCCTAAAATAGTGATTGACGAAGTAGCCGGTTATCTTATTGCGGCATACAGCCGGCATGGTTATTATCTGATTGCCGCTTTCATCCTTTTCCGGATACTTGATATACTGAAACCCCCCCCCATCAGGCAACTGCAAAAACTACCCGGAGGTCTAGGTGTAATGGCTGACGACCTAGCCGCCGGCCTGGCCACAAACCTGATCATAGGGCTAACAGCATATTTATTTTAAAACGAAAGGTTCGTGTGAAAGCACGAACCTATATTATTGATTCAATTACCGAAAAACAAAAAATAGCCGCGGATAACGCGGATGAACGCGGATTTTAAAAGCCGCGGATAAAAACCAAAAACAAATAATTACAAAATAAAAAACCAATTACAGTTTATACAGGTATATTTTTCTACTCAACAAAAGTGCTACTGTAGCTATACGCAACATTCGGATAGAAAACTAAACTAGTATGAACCGCAACTGTTTTTTTGTTTTCATTTGTTTTGTTTTATCCGCGTCGGTCTAATCCGCGTGCATCCGCGTTATCCGCGGCATTTTTTTGTTTTACTAGCCACTGGTCACTGGTCACTGGCCACTAAAGGATTGGTGAGAGCAGGCGGGCTGCGGATTGTTTGATTTTAGCCGGGAAGGGCCGGAGGGCAAACTTGGCCCTGTCTACCATTATCGACTGAGCCAGGTCAACAGCGAAATCTTCTTCTATCTTTTTCACCAGTTCCCGGTCATAGAGCATGGCATTGACTTCAAAATTTAACTGGAAACTGCGTATATCCAGGTTTGCAGAACCAAGAGAAGCTACTTCACCGTCAATTGAGACCATTTTGGCATGCATGAACCCGGGCCGGTAAAGATATATTTCGATACCGGCTTCAATCAGTTCGTCAAAATAACTCTGGGAAGCCCAGTAGACGATCTTCTGGTCCGGGGTTCCCGGCAGGATAATTTGGATATCAACACCGCTTAAGGCCGCTGTTTTAAGAGCCAGAAGAATTCCCTCATCGGGAATAAGGTAAGGGGTCGTAATCTTAATCGATTTTTGGGCTGAGTTAATCAGGGCAAAATACTGCTGGCGGACTGTCTCCCAGTTGGAATCAGGGCCGCTGGCAGCTATTTGGATCAGTTTGCCGTTAAAGTGAGCTGTCTCGGGAAAGTACTCTTTTTCGGTAAGGGTTTCATGACTGACAAACTCCCAATCCAAAAGGAAAATAACCTGCAGGAAATGGACTGCTGTACCTGCTAACCATAGGTGGGTGTCACGCCACCTGCCCAGCTTGGGGTGGCGGCCGAGATACTCGTTAGCTATATTAAGGCCGCCTAAAAAGCCGGTTCTACCGTCAATAACTACAATTTTCCGGTGGTTCCGGTAATTGAGCTTATTATTTATCAATGGAAACACAACAGGCAAAAAAGGCTTGATATCGACCCCGGCATCCTTCAAATCTTTGATATATTTTCCGCTCAGGGTCCAACTGCCGACGGCATCGTAAATGACTCGTACCATAACGCCGTCCCTAACTTTGCTGATTAAAATGTCTTTTAGTCTTTGGCCGGTTTCATCATCCCTGATGATATATGATTCAAGGTGAATATGGTGTTTAGCCTTCTCCAACTCTGCGAATATGAGCTCAAAGGCTTCCCGGCCGTCAGCCAGGACACGGGCGTCATTACTCCTCGTAAAGGGGGCGCTGGCATTATGGAGCAGCAGATTAATCAGCTGTTTGCGCGTATTCGAAGGCTCATCGGAAAATTCCCGGTTGTGTTCCAAACAATCAATCTGGTAATCGACTATTCCCTGGAGATGGGCCATTTCATCGATATATTTGGTACGGGTTAATTTCCGTTTGCGGAAGTTTTGGCCAACCATTAGATAAAGGATAAAGCCCAGGACAGGGAAAACGTTGATTACAGCCAACCAGGCTATCGCTTTGGAAAGATTCCTTTTTTCCATGAAAATCAGAAAACTGACTATGATTACAAGGATTGTCGTAGAAACAGAATAAATCCAAATTAAGCTGTTTCCATATGAAGCCCAGAAAGCCGCCCACATATAATTACCTCCCAAATAGTTTAGATTTGTGCAGGAATATTGACTATTATGTACAAATTTATTAAATAGGAAACAGTTAGGGAAAAAACAGGGGGGAATACCGGTGAGTTTAGGTGTCAGTATGGTAGTTGATGGAATGACCGGGGTAGGCAAGACTTCTTTGATCGATGTCCTGGTGGCGGAACTGGACCTGAAACCTTATACGGAGATATTCCGGGATGAAAACGACCTTCTCGGTAAGTACTACACTGAAGGCAGCCGGTGGTGCTTCCCGATGCAGCTCAGTTTTTTAAACAACAGGTATTCCCAGTATAAAGAAGCCTGTACCCTGGGGAATGCCGTGATGGACAGGTCGATATACTCTGACCCGATATTTGCCAAACTTTATTATAAAACCGGTGACATGGAGCCGGAAGAGTACTTTGTCTATAAATCGCTTTTCCGGACCCTGGTCGATTCCCTTGACCCCCCTGGATTTATAGTCTATCTCGATGTCACTGCGGCGGAGGCTGTAAGAAGAATAAAGATGCGGGGCCGGGAAGACGAACTTAAAATGCCGGTAAGTTATTGGAAAAACCTCCATGAGGTATACACCGAGTATTATGATAAGTTTAAGCTGTCAACTCTGCTGCGGATTGATGTCACAGGTATGGATTTTGTAAACAGCAGGGCTGACCGCGAGGCGATTGTGAAAACAATTAAAGATTTTTATAAGAAACATATCAAGAAAAACGGGCGGCTACCAGTGCGTAGCTAGTTGACAGTTGACAGATGACAGATGACAGTTGATAGATGAGGGTGTCCTGAAAATAATGGGGCACCCCTAATTATTTCGCTTTATTTACCTTCGCAACCTTTTTTTCTGTCTTTTTCCTTTCTTGTAATATTAAAAGACTTGGCCTTTTAGACAAAGTATTAGATAGACGCGAGACGTAGTCCTTGTTTTCATTTACATAGGTTCTAACAAATGTTATTATAAAACAAAAACTCTGAAAACCATATTTGAACAGGCAGGACTAAAAATCAAGTAAGTTTTGTTAAAAGGAGGTTATTAAATATATGGACACTTATATTTTTCCGGCAGTATTTGACCCTTGCGAAGAAGGCGGCTACTGCATCACATTCCCCGACCTGCCAGGGTGTATCACTGAGGGTAATACTCTTGAAGAAGCCTATAGGATGGCCAAGGAAGCGGCCACCCTTCATTTGTGGAGCATGGAGGATGATGGTGACAAGATCCCCGCAGCAACTTCTCCTGACCGAGTAAAAGTACCTAAAGGAGGATTTGTCAGTCTGGTTGAAATATGGATGCCGCCTATTCGGGATAAAACGGCCAATAAAGCAGTCAATAAAATGATTACATTACCCAAATGGCTTAAGGAACTGGCGGAAAAAGAAAATATAAACTTTTCACAAGTTTTACAAACTGCCTTAAAAAAACATCTTGGGGTTGAGTACAATAAGCCGTCCAGCAAAAAGCTGCCTTAATCAGGCGGCTTTGTCTTTTCCTCCCCATCGTTGTCTCAATTGAGGCAGCCTCTGTTTGTTGTGATTGTCCAGCCTAAGCAAGGCCGGGGGTGGTATATTCCTCTGGGCGGGCTACATTCAGCCGACCTTGAGGATTCATTGATATGTAGCCACTCACGCTGCGCGCTCGTGGGTC
>PGZN01000088.1 GCA_002840165.1 Firmicutes bacterium HGW-Firmicutes-8 | reverse complement strand
GCTCGAAAACGCTGCATAAAAACTGGACCCCGTCATTTGACGGAGCCCAGTGAAAACGGTTTTATTTTTTCATCTGTCTACTTGACAGGGAGCAGTTCAGTTACTTATGGGACAGCCCCTTTTCTTTGGATTTAGAAAGCGTCTTACCATTCCTCTTTTTTCCACTTTTTGGTATCTTGAACCGTATATAAAACGTGGTTCCAGACGGTCCCGTCGTTAAATTGATAGCAGCATTATGTCTGGCGGCTATGCTGTAACATACCGCTAGTCCCAGGCCTGTTCCATTGTCTTTGGTGGTAAAAAAGGGGGTACCCAGCTTTTCGACTAGCTCCGGCGGTATTTCATCTCCCTGATCCTGGACGGCTAACACAACTACCTCATGGTCTACGAACGTTTTCACGGTCAGAGTTGCGCCGGAAGACATTGCCTGCAGGCCATTATTAACAAGATTAAGAATTATCTGGTGTATTTCTTTTTCATCAACCAACAAACTGGGAATGTCCTCAAGGTCTAATTTTATGTTCTTATCTGTGATAATCGCATCCGCTTTAAGCAGTGGATAAATAGCTTTGATTATGTCATTCAGGTTTTGATCTTTCATATCTGTCGTCCCGTTTTTAGCCAAGGAGAGGAATTCCGATATGATTGAATTAGCCCGGTCTAATTCCTCAGTCATTAAGTTTAGGTGTTCTTTATCCTGAATATATTCACTCTTGCTCTTAAACAACTGTAAAAAACCGCGTACCGTGGTCATCGGATTCCTTACTTCATGAGCAATAGCTGCAGCCATTTCCCCTATTAAATTTAACCGTTCAAGCCGTAACAGTTCCTTTTCCAATTGCTTGCGTTCGGTGATATCAGTCATAATACTTCTATATTGGGTAGTAAGACCGTCAGCGTTTCGAATTGGCGCACTAAGAAGCTGTATGTCAATCGGTTTACCGTTTCTTTTCGTAATACTTAATTCCGAAGTTACTTGTTCGTCCGTCTGCTTGCAGCATCGCAGATGGTCAAGAAATATCTTAAAATCGCTCTTATTTACAATAAAGCACATTGGGACACCAATTAATTGAGTCCGCTCCGCACCCACCATATTCGCCCCTGTTAAATTAATCTCTTGAATACAGCCTTTGTGGTCAAAGGTAACATAACCTACCGGGGCAAAATCATAAAGGTCTGCATATCTATTTCTGGACTCTATCAACTCTGTTCTATATTTACTATTTTCAAACTGCATTAAATAACTCCTCCCTTGTGATCCCCCCACTAATCTTTAATATGGTTTGAGAAACTACGTCTTCAAACAGACTCAGGAAGTATTGAGGCATTATCCCCCAGAAACAACGAGACAACAATTTTAGTTATTGATTAGACAGTCGACGACAGATTTCCTTTAGAGATAAAGTCGAATTTCTTCGAATGAAATTTTTTTTTAAGAACTAACATAATAAGAAAAGGGAGTGCCCTATTGTTACATATAGGGCACTCCCTTTTTATGACATTTGATGAAATTCGGATTACATTGCTAACTTGCCGGTTTTCTGGTATTTCAGGATAGTATTTATTAAATCCTCTGCCGGTAAAGGCTGGCAGAACACATTTCCCTGCATCATATGGCAGTGGTACAATTCCAAAAAGCTGCGTTGGACTTCGTTTTCAACCCCTTCTGCCACAACCTCCAGGTTCAGGCTGCGGGCCATCGCAATCATACCGGCAACGATGGCGGCGTCATTTCGGTTAGTTGTAATATCAGAGACAAAGGTCTGATCAACCTTCAGGATGTCGACCGGGAATCTTTTCAGATACTTTAGAGATGAATACCCTATGCCGAAGTCATCAATCGCTAATTTAACTCCTAGGTTTTTTAGGGCATGAAGCTTGGGAATAACCCGTTCCTCATTATACATCGCTATACTCTCGGTAATCTCTAAATGAAGGTATTGGGCCGGCAGGCCGGTTTCTTTTAAAGCTTTGGCTACCATGCTGACCAGAGTATTCTGCTGAAACTGGTGGGCTGAAAGGTTAACTGAAACACACATGTTTGGATATCCCGCATCCTGCCATTCCTTGTTTTGTTTGCAGGCGCATCTCAGCACCCACTCGCCGATCGGAATGATTTGCCCGGTTTCTTCCGCCAAATCAATAAACGTTCCTGGAGACATTAATCCAAATTTGGGGTGCTGCCATCTGACTAAAGCCTCAACACCCTTTATTTTACCATTTCTGAGGTCAACAACCGGTTGATAATGGAGGCAGAGCTCGTCCCGTTCCAAAGCCCTGTGCAGGTCGCTCTCCAGCACTAACCTGTCAGATAAAGATTGCTTCATAGAGTCATTATAAAAATTATACCGGTTTTTGCCCTGCTCTTTGGCCTGAAACATTGCCGCATCAGCATTTTTAACGAGAGTTACCATGTCATTACCGTCTGTAGGATATATACTGATACCGATACTGGCTGTTACATAACATTCATTTTCGTCCAATACGAAGGCCTGTGACAATTTATTAATAATGGCCTCAGCCCTCATGGCAACATCGTTCATATTGGCGATATTTGGGATAACAATGATAAATTCATCACCCCCCTGGCGGGCAATCGCCTCATTTTCCCTGACACAGCTGGATAGCCGTTCTGCAACGGCCTTTAATAGAATGTCACCCTTGCTGTGGCCCAGGGAATCATTTATAAATTTAAACCTGTCCAGGTCAAGGAACATAACCGCCAATTTTTGATTATTGCTTTCGGCATGTTCTAAAACCCAAAAGAAGTATTCATTTAGCTTAACCCTGTTGGGCAGGTTGGTCAGTGGGTCGTGATATGACAGTCTTTTTAGTTTCTCAAAGGCCGCACTGGTTCTGTGTTCTGCCTGGGAAACAATTCTGGTAGGGAACCGGTACAAAAATATTCCTACAATAATGCCCAGCGTGGTAAAGCCCAACCCTAAAACAACAGTTGACCAAATTACTTCACTGGTTTGTTTGCTAACCTCTACATATCCAAAGACCTTATTGTTAAATATTATCGGGGAACGCCCGGTGATTTCAAAGACAGACGGTTTGGAAATGGTTTCATTCTGAATAAGTTTTTGATTCTCATTATATATTTTAACGGCGTTAATGCCAGCCTTTCGGTTTTCAGACAATATCTCTTTAAACTCCCGGTCATTATCCTGCCATGCCAGGGGGTTTGCCCGGATAGGCGCCAGCAATCGCCTGACCAAAAGCTGGCTGTAGGTATCGGCTTCCCTTCTTTCATCTGCGAGCGTGAACATCAAATAAGTTAATGGCATTGAAGTTGAAATAATTACAGCAGTTATCACAGCTAAAATAAGCATTCTTTTGGTAAAATGTTTCGAGAAAAGAACTTTATTAAGCATGTTTTTATCATCTGCCCTTCATGGAAGTCCTCAGACACAAAAAGACTCTGTCATAAAACAGAGCCCACCTAATCATCCAGATATTTGCAACCAGACAACCAATACCAGGTGAGGCTACAGGTTCACGGTTTTGTGCCCCCAGCTTTCGCTGGGTTTACCCTTAATATTATTTAATTGTTTGTGTTAATGTTGTTATCATTCTCCGTCTGAGAGATTATCCCTCCTGAAAAAAAATATTTTACCAATCGGGATAAGCAGTACGCACTACCTCCTCGATCTCGTTCTTTTTCCCGCGCAGCATTAATTTTGAAACAGATTCAGCGGTATTCTTACCTTCGTAAAGAACCCCATAAGCCTGCTCCATAATGGGCATGATGACTCCGGTTTTCTGCATCAACTGGTGAACGGCGCCGGTAGTACGGAAACCCTCGACCACCATCCTGACCGTTTCTAAAGCCTCGGTAACTGTTTTACCTTTGCCCACTTCGATACCAAACCGCCTGTTCCGGCTGTGCATACTGGTACATGTAACGATTAGGTCACCGATTCCAGCCAGCCCGGCAAATGTCAGGGGGTTAGCCCCCAGCACAGTCCCCAGCCTGGATATTTCAGCTAATCCCCTCGTCATTAAAGCAGCCTTCGTATTATCACCAAAGCCCAAACCGTCTGATATACCGGTACAGATGGCAATTACATTTTTTAGGGCCCCGCTTAGTTCCACCCCAATGATATCAGGATTGGTATAAACCCTGAACCTGGGAGACATAAACAGGTCCTGGGCCTGTTCGCATACTGCCCTGTTTGTGCCGGCAGCTACTACAGTTGTTGGCATATCACGGCTGACCTCTTCGGCGTGACTGGGGCCTGACAAAACGACAAATTTTTCATGAAGCTCTTTATCAGTCTCTTCGCAGAAAACCTCGGACAGACGTTTCAGAGACGACTCTTCAATCCCTTTAGCCGTATTTATGACAATTTGCCCCCGGCTTAAGAGTGGCGCGGCCTTTTTGAGAACCTCCCTGAATGCCTGGGACGGAATACTCATTACAACCGCCGGGACGTCTTTAATGACATCTTCAAGGGAAGTTGAGATCCTGACATTGGCTGGTATTTTTACGCCTGGCAGGTATGCCTCGTTCGTCCTGTGGTTGTTTATTTCGTCCACTACGTCCTGCTCGACTGACCACATCTGAACAGACATATTCTTTTTGGCCAATAAAATGGCTATGGCGGTACCCCAACTACCGGCGCCGATAACTGACACCCGTTCCATTTTTAGTCCTCCAATTCCCGTCCTACCTCAGCTCCGTTTTACTAAACAGCTTATTTCCGGTCAGCCTTCTGGCCGATTTTGAATTCTGTCCCATTCAGCAGTTTTTGGATATTTGACTTGTGCCTGTAAATTATAAAACCGGCTACGAGGACGAAAAATATCTTTATTGAGTTTGATTCCCTAAACATGAACATTGACGGCAGCAGACTTATCGATGCAAGTATCGATGACAGGGAAACATATCTCGTCAAAGCAAGAGCCAAGAACCAGGTAACTATCGCGACTGCAGCCGCCTCGGGAGCAAGGACCAGCAGCACTCCCAGACCCGTTGCCACAAGCTTCCCCCCTCTGAACTTGAGAAAAATGGAAAAACTGTGCCCAACCATAGCGGCCAGGCCGCAGAATATCCCAAAGTTCACTCCCCCGGTCTTAATTCCCAGATAGGCTGCCAGGGCGCCCTTGGAGACATCTCCGATTAAAACAAGAGCAGCCGGGGGCCAGCCTGCCGAGCGCAAAACATTGGTAAAACCAATATTCCCGCTGCCATATTCAAGAATATTAATCCCCTTCCAATACTTGCACACCAGATACCCAAAAGGAATCGACCCCAGTATATACCCGGTGAATACAGCCAAGAAATTCATTTAGAAACCCCCATCTTAAAGTTAAAAAAGAAGACACAGAGGACACAGAGAAAACTGTGATTCACCTAAAACAAGAGGGCACAGAGAGAAAGTGGTTCAATTTAGTTACTCTGTACCTTGATAAATTATTATCTATTAAAAAACATATTTACTACTCGGATATTTTTACCCCCGGTCTTCTCACCTACATAGATGTAACTTCTGGCAATCATCCATGTTATCCTAGTTACTTCGTGAGATCTTTAAACCGCGGAGTTCACGGAGATAACGGAGCACGCGGAAGTAATAGAATCCTCATGTTTCAAAGTTTCTATTTCATAAAATTTGACACTGAAAAAACTTAACAAGTAAATTTTATATCTCCGCGCTCTCCGCATCCTCTGCGGTCTCCGCGGTTTTTTCTGATACAGTAGAACTATAATCCCTTAAGGCTTTCTTATTTACATATACGTGACCTTCAGTTATGTGGGCTTATCTTCTGTAAGCAGCACTTTATATTGATTGGAAAAAGAAACTTTGATGACCTGTGACTGTTTTTTGTTTATTTTAATATTATTGGTTTTGACTGTTTTAATTAGCAGCCAAACTTGGGTCAAATGAAGAGAGTAGAGGTTGCCGATTTCTCTCTGTGTCCTCCGTTCTTCTCCGTGCCCTGGTATGGTAAAATGCCTTTAAAAGAAGGATAATCCCCAGCGACTATATAACATTTGAAGGACCTAGCAGGGAACTTCAAAATGCCACC
>PGZN01000027.1 GCA_002840165.1 Firmicutes bacterium HGW-Firmicutes-8 | reverse complement strand
GTAAAAATTGTTTTTGATTTATGAATCTAGCATAGCTATAGGATTTCTAACATCTTAAAATTTAGTTTTTTTAACAAACTTTCACGAAACAGTAGTACAAAGGATGAGATAGAGGACACAGAGAGAAAGCGGTAACCTTTACCAGATTCCTACTTCCCAAGCAAGCTGATAATTTAAATGAAATATATACAAAACCAAAAAACAATGCGGAGAGCGCGGAGATAAAAAATTAACTTGTTAAGTTTTTTTAGTGTTTTCTTTTTTCTCCGCATGCTCCGTTATCTCCGCGAACTCCGCGTTTTTAAAGAGCCGTGAAGTAACTTGGACAATATAGCTTAGTTGCTGGAAGTTATACCTATGTAAGTAAGAAAACCGAGAGTAAGAATATACGAGTAAGTAAATATGGTTTTATATTTAATGATTTCTCAAGGTACAGAGTGACTAAATTGAACTGGGGAGTAAGTATAACTGATTACTCTCTGTGGTCTCTTCTTTTCAGTGAATCATGGAATCTCTGTGTACTCTGTGGTATCTTTTAAAAACTGGCGGCTGGCCGCTGGAATAGGGTGGTATAACATGAAGGTAATTGTAATCGGGGCTGGGGCGGCCGGGTTGATGGCGGCGGGGCAGGCTGCTGCCGCCGGGGCCGGGGTGACAGTGCTGGAGAAAAACGAGAACTCCGGGAAGAAGCTTCTGATCACCGGGAAGGGCCGGTGTAATATTACAAACGCCGAAGAGATGCCGAGGTTTATTGAATACATTCCAGGTAACGGCCAGTTTTTATACAGCGGTCTGGCGAGGTTCAGCAATGTTGACCTGATCCATTTTTTTAACGAATTAGGTTTGCAGACGAAGGTTGAGAGAGGCGGTCGCGTGTTCCCGGTTTCAGACCGGGCCGCTGATGTGGTCGAAACACTCGTCAATTACTGCCGTTCAAACGGTGTTGAGTTTACATATTCGGCCCAGGTGGACCAAATCCGGGTCGAAGGCGGGCAGGTTGTATCTGTAAGGCTAAAAGACGGCCGGGAATTTAGCTGTGATGCGGTAGTCCTGGCCACAGGCGGGGCTTCCTACCCCGGGACCGGTTCTACGGGTGACGGCTACCGTATAGCGAAGGAACTGGGACATACGATAGTACCTCTCAAACCGGCACTGGTGCCTCTCGAGGCCGGGGAAGAATGGGTCAGGGAACTGCAGGGCCTGTCCCTGAAGAATGTTGAAGTTGCCGCAGAACGAAACGGTAAGACGGTAGTATCTGATTTTGGGGAGATGCTTTTTACCCATTTCGGCGTTTCCGGACCCATCATTTTGACAATTAGCAGAAGCCTAATTGGCCCGCTGGCCAAAGGTGAAAAAATCCTGCTGAAAATAAACCTGAAACCGGCCCTGACTCCTGAACAGCTTGACCTAAGGATACAGAGGGATTTCGCGAAATACTTAAATAAGGAATTCCGCAACTCCTTAAATGACCTGCTGCCAAAGTCCCTGATACCGGTAATTGTCAGTCTGTCGGGAATTCCCGCAGATAAGCCTGTCCATCAGATCACGCGGGAGGAGCGCTTGAAGATCGCCGAACTGCTTCAGGGATTAATAATGACAATAACCGGAAACAGGCCGCTAAAGGAGGCCATCGTCACGGCGGGGGGGGTATCGGTTAAAGAGATTAACCCCAAGACTATGGAATCCAAGATTGTCCGGGGCCTTTACCTGGCCGGAGAAGTAGTTGATGTGGACGGTTACACGGGCGGCTTTAACCTGCAGGCCGCATTCAGCATGGGATATACGGCCGGGCGCAGTGCGGCCGGGGAATAAAAAGCTCCCCTACCAAAAGATAGGGGAGCTTTGTCGGTCTTAATTAATTATCTGCTGTTGTTGTTGGTGAAACAATCGCGGCAGTAAACAGGGCGGTCGCCGCTGGGACGGAAAGGAACCTGGGTTTCAACTCCGCAGTGGGCACAGGTGGCATCATGCATTTCGCGCTGTGGACGGCTGGACTGGCCAAAACCACCACGGTTCTGCTGCTTACGGGCTGCCCGGCACTGAGTACAGCGACCCGGTTCATTTGTAAATCCTTTTTCGGCAAAGAACTCTTGTTCCGAAGCCGAAAAAACAAACTCCTCACCACAATCACGACAGGTTAAAGTCTTGTCTTCCATCATAAAAAAAATCCTCCTCAAAATTTTATTGCCCCAGAATAGTTTAGGGATTCACTTTCTTATTATTCCCCTAAACACCGAGACAATTGCGAGAAGGGATAAAAAATGTGAGACCTAACTAACCTTTTAATTGAGCCTACTCATTATAACACCAATAGGATTCAATGTAAAGGGCTTACGGATTCAGTGGAACTTTGCATGCCGAGAAAAATGGCATCTGGCGTTGTTGCCCAGGCTGGCGCAATCCGCGGAGTACAAGGAGTACGCCTGTGGTTGCGCCAACCCGGGCGCCTAGCCAGCTGCCATTTTTCTACCTCTGGGTCGGTACTGGGGCCATGCTAAGGCGGCTATAGCTTAAGCGTTCGGCGGCCTTCGGCCACCATCAGGAGTTGAGGGGATGGGGGATTCATTGGCGTGCCTTAGTATGCTTGACAGGCCAGGGTACGCCTGTGGTTGCGCCAACCTGGGCGCCTAGCCAGCTGCCATTTTTCTACCCCCGGGTCGGTACTGAGGCCAGCTGAGGTGGCTAATAGCCTGAGCGTTCGGTTGCCTTCGGCCACCATTACGGTAATAATTAAGGTGCGTAAAGGACAGACAAAAATTATTACTCTCAATACCGAGTATTTTACCGGGGTAAGGCTAATTAGCGGAGTCAGATGATTGATGCATTTAATGCCAATTTCTGAGACCAATCTGCGTGACGGTTGTCAAGGTTGGGTATACTGTAACACCCTAAATTAGAGGTTTTACCGCCAATTTAAATGTTACAAAATGTCATTATATAAAAACTAAAAATTCTTTCCGAAAACGAGGGGTAATGAGTGTCTGAGACATGGTCTTTATATGCAAGTCAAGTCGTTATAAGGAATCCGGGATTTTTAGATACCACTCACTTTCTTCAAGCGTGAGTGTTTAACCTTAGTTTCAAGCATTATTAACTGGGAGAATTGATGGGGGTTTGACACGCATTGCAATGCGTATTATAATAAATTTATGTAATTGTAAGGAGGTGGACTCCGAAAGCGATGGGAAAATCGTACTCATCACAAAAGGTCATTCGGATTATCAAGGCAAAGGGGTGGTACGAAGTACGGCAAAAAGGTACTGACCATAAACAGTTTAAACATCCAACCAAACCTGGAAAGGTTACGGTACCTCATCCTGTAAAGGATTTGGACATCGAAGTACTTAAGAGTATAGAGAAGCAGGCGGGGGTTAAATTCAAATAACCCCCGGCTACCTCCTCTTTATTTAAATAGATTATATTGATGGTGTGTTCGTTTAGCCAATATGCGTTAGACGAAATGAGCATCACTAATAACAGTCAAACGGTTCCGCTGAGATTCTACCTAGTTTTGTATTTTGCTGTCACGATTTCTATGATTACTAAGCAAAAATTGTTCTAACCGTTTGAGTCTGAAAAGTTCGAGGGTAAAGGTTCTGTGTTGCGCTTCGACCCAACTTTCCTTGTCCTCGACAGTCACGATTTTTGCGACGTTTTGGAAAGGAAACTTACGGATAAAAGCGCGCGCTAGCTGAAAAGTTTTTCCGTATGTTGTAGGAGAAATTGACTAGCAAAAGAAAAAGGAGGTTAAAATGATGGAAAAGACTGATTACAAAAGTTACTATAGTTCAAATCCTGAAGCTGTAGGTTTGATATGATATTTACGAAGGAGGTATATTGGTTTGAAGCAAAGTGAAACAAGGAATACCTTTGTATTTCCGGCAATTTTTTATCAACGACCTCAATATATTGCTGTAACTTTTCCGAATTTTCCTGGATGTGTAACCCAAACAAAAGATAATGATAAACCGAATTTCCAAAAAGCATTTGAATTAGCGAAAGAAGCTTTAGCACTACATTTAATTTTAATGCAGGATGATGGTGACGAAATACCCCAACCTACTCCAATAGATAAGTTAGATCCGGACGAAGTTAATGGTGGAGCTATAACCTTAGTTGAGGTTGTTTTACCTTATTATCGTATGAAATTTGATTCTATCTACGAGAGAAAGAGCGTAACTATTCCAAAATGGTTAAATGAATACGCAAAAGAAAAAGAAATAAATTTTTCTAAGATTTTAACTGACGGACTTATTGAAACACTTGGATTGTCTAAGAAAACTCATTAGATTATTAATTTTGTACTTAGTGAGTAATTATAGTCATTTGCAGGATTTATTGAAATGCAATAAATATTGAAAAGGTTAAAAGAACCCTCCGTTTTGCAGATCAACATAGATTAAATGCTACCCATAGAAGTGCAGGTCAAAACGCAATTCTCGACGGAGTACGCCTGTGGTTGCGGGGGGACGGGCGCAGTGGCAATTGGTAAAAACGTTTTTTGATTTAGGGAGGAAAATACTGCTAAATATCGAATAACTCATTGAAATATAATTTTTTTCCGATATAGTGCTTGGGGTTAAGAGCTTCAAGTTGTCTCGAAAGGGGGTAAATGTATTTGGAAACCGGTTTAATGAACAAGAGAAGGGCACTACGGGTGGATTACCGGACAAAGTCTAGGTGCAAGTTTTTAAGTGCTGACGGAGTGAGACTGGACCTTTTGTCGAAGTATGATTTTGGTATCCAAATTATTAATTTGAGTACAGGAGGAGCCTGCATCTCCTGTGAAGGAAGCGTACGGGCTTTAGTAGCAAAAGTAGGAAGTATTATTGAACTGGAGATCCCGGTTAAAAACAAAAACCTTATCGTAAACGGAAAGGTAGTATGGTGGGAAAAAACAAACGGAGAGGTCAATGCCGGGCTCTGTTTTGACTTTCAGACGAAACAGGAGGATAGAGAATTACTGCATAAACATTTACATAAGAAACTAAGTCTCGTCTAGAGACGGCACATCTGCCAACAGCCAAACCGGCTGTTGGCTTTTCAATGTAAAAAAAGCCCCTTTTTAAGGGGTTTTGAGGACTAAAGGCAGTATTAGACAATTATTCAGCCCCCACATTAGTGGGGGCTTTTTGTGGAGGCATTAATGGTGGGTGCACTGGAAAGGGAAGATTGCGCTGTTCAATATATATTATGTAACCTTCCCGGGAAATGTTCCAGATGTATGTTATGTGACACGAATCGCGTTATTTTTGGTTATTTTTCCTGGAATGCCAAAAAATGCATTTTGCACCGGCAAAACCGCATCTTGTCCCAGGAAAACCGCTTTATAAGAAAGGCCGGCAGGAAAAGACAATAAGTCGAAGAATCAACCCTGTAATTTATTAACAGGACTTCAATTAATTAAACAAAACCAATGAAAATAGAAAAAGTACTCAGGTTTTGTTCACAAAGGGGTTAATGAAATGTATCATATTAGACTGGTATTGGCTGATTTTGACAACAAGTACGTGGAAAAAGTAACCGATTTCATTAATTCTTCTTTTTCCCCACGGATTAAAATATCTTCATATACAAGGCTCGATTCACTGGAGGAATATCTGACAAGTTCTACAGAAAAAGTGGATGTTCTATTGGCTCATCATCAGTTTCTGGCCTTTCCCCCCGAGCGCTATAAAAATGTTGAAATCGTGTTAGCGCTAGCAGATGGAAGTCTTATCAACCAACCTGAACAATATCGGTTTGTAAACAAATATCAACCTGGGGACAAGCTCGTCAATCAAATTCTCAGCCTCTATTCGGAAACAAATGCCAAGGTCTCCAGGGTTGTCAAGGGTTTT
Source organism: Firmicutes bacterium HGW-Firmicutes-8 (assembly GCA_002840165.1). Classification (GTDB taxonomy): domain Bacteria; phylum Bacillota; class Thermincolia; order Thermincolales; family UBA2595; genus GW-Firmicutes-8. The sequence continues at coordinate 25,189 of PGZN01000027.1, read as the reverse complement.
AATAAAACAAAACTGGTGTCAGTATATTCCCCAGCCGGCGGGGCCGGTAAAACGTCAGTTGTTCTGGGACTGGCCTCGAAGTTAGGGGAGCTTGGACAGACTGTTTTCTGCCTGAGCCTGGAAAGCATTAATTCAATCTCGGCCGCCCTATCCTGCTCTGGGAACGACGCGCTGTCACATATCTTATTAAGTCTTTCTGAAAATGCGGAAACGCTGCCCATTAAGCTGGAGACATATAAAACAAGAGACTCCGGTCGAAATATTGACTTTTTTGAGCCAACCGAACATTTTCTTGAACTATCTGAGCTTAGGAAAGAAAATTTGGAACTGCTTTTGGAAAGGCTGAGGCAAACAGGCGCGTATGATATTATCTTGGTTGACCTGGATGCTGCCGCGAATGACAAAGTTGTTTCGGTTTTTAACTACAGTGATATAGTTGTTTTTGTTCAGATACCTGATAGTATCGGCAGGTTCAAAACTGAGGCATTCTTAAGCCAAATAAACAGAATCGGTGAAGCCGAAAAAACGAGCATATTCAAGAAATTAATTCCGGTAATGAACAAGTGTAACGGTAACTCTATGGATGAGATAGGTCAGTATGGATTAATAACCGATTTTTCGATTCCGGTCTTGCAAAACTTATGGAAGTACCTTGACGGACGGTGGGTATTTGATGAAGATCAGGTTTTTTGCAGCAGCATGACCGGTTTAGCCAAAAGAATTTTAGTGACTGAATGACAGGCACATCATGGAAAGTAAGAGGGAGCGGCCAAATGTCAAATAGTGATTTTAGGAGTTTGGCTAAAGAGGTCCAGGAAGAGGTTAATGAGCGCATCGACCTCTCCAAAGAGATCCTGGATGAAGATATTCAAAACATTATAACCGGTATAGTGTTTGATAAAAGCCGGGGCCGGTATTTAAGCCTGACTCAAAAAAGAAAGCTGATATCTTTTGTATTTAACTCAATGAGAAGGTTAGATATCATTCAACCGCTACTGGAAGATAAATCGGTAACAGAAATAATGGTCAATGGGCCTGAGTACATTTTCGTTGAAAAAAACGGTTATATCAAACAGCTTGACCTACAGTTCGAAAACCCGGAAAAGTTGGAAAACATTATCCAGTCAATTGTCTCCAAAGTAAACCGGGCTGTCAATGAAGCTTCTCCAATTGTGGATGCCAGGCTTCAGGACGGCTCGAGGGTTAATGTTGTCCTGCCTCCTATAGCACTCGGTGGTCCCACTATGACGATTCGAAAATTCCCGGATAAACCGCTGACAGTCGAAAAACTTGTGGAAATAGGTTCCCTGACGAAAGACGCCGCAGTTTTACTACAAAAACTTGTGAAGGCAAAATATAACATGTTTATCAGCGGGGGGACCGGGTCCGGCAAAACGACATTTCTGAATGCCTTATCAAATTTTATTCCCCCAAATGAACGAATCATAACAATTGAAGATTCCGCGGAATTACAGATACAAAATATAAATAACCTGGTCAGACTTGAAAAAAGGAATGCGAATACTGAGGGCAAGGGTGAGATCGCTATTAGGGAATTAATTAAGACTTCTCTGCGGATGAGGCCGGACCGGATTGTCGTAGGAGAAGTACGCGGTCCTGAGGCCCTGGATATGCTGCAGGCCATGAATACCGGTCATGAGGGCTCCCTCTCTACAGGTCACGCCAATACCACAACAGATATGTTCAGCCGGTTAGAAACTATGGTTCTTAGTGCGACCCTTCTCCCGATAGAAGTCATCAGAAAGCAGATCGCTTCCGCCCTCGATATCATAATCCATCTGGGCAGACTCCGGGACGGTTCCCGCAGAGTACTGGAAATATCCGAAGTAGCGGGTTATGCCGAAGGCGATATTGTTCTTAATACCCTGTTCAGGTTTGAAGAAGAGGGAGAACTTGATAACAAAGTGGTCGGGTCACTTAAAAATGCCGGCAGTCTAATGCATATTCTTAAACTGAAAATGGCTGGCATTAACATAGATGATTAAATAAAACGGAGTTGATTTTTATGAAATCCGGAACGGAACTAATTAATTATAAAGTGTATGTGATGGATAAGCGTGAAAGAGTCAAATACATGCTTCAAGCCGCAGCCGCGTTATTTGCGGTAGGGTATGTTTTCTTCAGTAATATAATAATTGCCTTAATATTTTCTTCAGCAGCATTCCTTTATCCCAAATACAAATCAAAAGAATTGGCCCAAGAGAGGAGGGCAGAACTAAATCTGCAGTTTAAAGACGCCTTATATTCACTGTCTTCGTCACTTAGCTCCGGAAGGTCTCTGGAAAGTGGAGTTAGGGCGGCCCTTAGCGACCTGCGGGTTCTTTATTCTGATGACAACACCTACATCATTAAAGAATTCGAATACATATACAGAAAAATGGAATTAAACGAACCGATTGAAACTGCCATGTTTAATTTTGCGGAAAGGTCGGGTCTGGAGGATATTCGAAACTTTGCTGATGTTATGTCAATATGTAAACGGTCAGGCGGCAACCTTGTTCAGGTAGTAAAAAATACATCCAATATTATAAGTGATAAGATCGAAATCAGGCAGGACATAGATCTGTTGTTAACCAAGCAGAAATACGAGCAAAAGCTTTTAAATATCATGCCTCTTGTTTTTATAGCTTTGATTAAGTTTGGCGGTTCCGGATACATGGATTCACTCTATACCTCAATTAAAGGTTATCTCTTGATGGGGGCGGCCCTTGGCATCCTGGTCATTTCATATGCTGCTTCCCAAAAAATATTTCAAATAAAGGTGTGATTTACAGTGTACCAAACAGTTAATTTAAAGGTTATATCGGCATTAACTCTGATAATTGTGTTTGCGGTCTTATATTTGCTAACAAGAAATAGGGCTGATGACTATGCCGTGGAAATTAAGGAATACGAATTCAAGATGCCTTTTCTGGCTTCTCTTGGATTTTATTTGGCAGAAAAGATTCCATACGATTTCAGGTCTGATTTTGACCGAAAGGCCAGGGTGAAAGTGGCCCAGCTGTTCGGTCAGAAAGAAGCCAATACATATTTCGAAGTCCATGTGGCTCAAAAATTAAGTATAATCATCGCCCTCAGCTTCTTTCTAACAGTTGTTTTCCTGGTTGGGGAAACGGATTATTCGTTTTGCTTTTTCGCTCTGGCCATCTTAACACTGGTCTACGTGTGGCTGGACAAAGAACTTGATAAAAAGATTAAGGCTAAAAAAAGGGACATTCTTATTGACCTGCCGGAACTCATTAATACCACAGCGCTGTTGATAAATGCCGGACTGCCGTTTTCCCAGGCCATGCAGAAGACAGTTAATGACAGTGACCCCGATAGGCCGTTATATAAGGAACTAAACTGTCTGATGGCTGAATTAAGCGCCGGAAAACCTGTTAACCAGGCTTACGAAGACTTGGCTCAAAGATGCAGGGCGCCTGAAATTACAAGGTTTGTTTCAATGATACTGCAGAACCTTAACCGCGGTAATTCAGATCTGGTTCATATACTCAGGGTGTTATCACAGGAAGCCTGGGAAAAGAGAAAGGATATTGCCAAAAAACAGGGCGAAGAAGCCTCAGCCAAACTCGTTTTTCCTATGGTCCTCGTATTTGTGGCGGTATCGATTATCGTTCTGGCGCCGGCCATAATCATGATGAACAGGTAGTCCATGCTATCAAAAGGGGGTGAAGATGTGAAAAGGTTGGCCGAATTCCTAAAGGGATTTTTTTACGAAGAAGATGGTATTCAAACTATTGAAATGGTCATCATTCTGGTAGTCTTGGTCAGCATTGCCTTCGTATTTAGAAAGACAATTGTCCAATGGTACAATGAGTTGATTGGGGAGGCCCAGCGTCCGGATTTAGGCGCCCCTGAGGTAGGCAAAAGCCTGGCTGAATAACAATTGTGAGGTAATCGGGATGCTAAAGAAGGATTTTTTCTTTTACAAACGGTTGTTTCAAGAATCTAAAGGCAGTGTTACCCTTGAGGCTACGCTTGTATTTCCGATAATTATATTTATTATCTTCAGTCTTGTCTTTTTATCAATGTTTATATATCAGAAACTGGTTTTGCTTGATGCGGCAATTTACACTGCTAAACAAAGGGCAGCCACATGGGATAACAGCAGCAAGTATCTGGAAGATGGTTTTCAAGCCGAATTTGATAATGACGGTTTGTATTGGCGGGTATTTAACGACTTTGGTGGTTCCAGTTTAGTCAACAGCAAAATCAAAAACACCAAAAATTTTCTGGTCAGTAAACTGGAAGATGGGGTATTCAATTTAAAGAGTGCAAAGGTTAACATCCGATATACCAATACACTTGTAAAAAGAACCGTCTCGGTAGATGTTATCGAAAATATTATAATACCTTTAAACTGGCTGGCAAATATCCTGGGCAGCACCATAACGGTCGGCGCCAAGGCGGAAGTCGCCGAACCGGTCGAATATATCAGAAATATAGATTTGGCCGAAAGATATTCGGGGACGCTGTTAGACCAGCTGAAAAACTACTTAGAGGGGTTTCAAACCGAAAATGGGGAAGGACGGTCAAGGCAGGTAGTTGCCAGTATAGGTAGTGACAGCAACGGTTTAAAGGTCTACCACTATGCCAACTGCCCATATGTCGGACGGATGAAAGACAGCAACCGGGTAACCTTTGATTCCCCGGACCAGGCTATAGCCGGGGGTTACCATCTATGTGTATATTGCGCAAAAAACGCGATAGCGCCGTAAGTTCGATTACTCTTGAGGTGCACGGTATGAACAGGATTAAGTATGCTATAAAAACAGAAATGGGCAGTCAGGTAAGAGATGAGAGAGGTTCTGTAACTATTTACCTGGTGATAGTCTTTTTGGGAATGCTTTTGTTTATTGGGTTATTTATTGACCTCGGCAGGATAAAAGTAGCCCAGAATCAACTGAGGCGAGTAACCAATGCTTCGGCCCGTTCAGTTTTAGCTAATTACAACGTGAATTTAAAAGACCAATTCGGTTTGTTTGCGGTAGATCAATCAGATTACAGCAGGGATTTCGAAAAATATCTACAGGCAAATTTTATAACATCAGGCAGCCAAAACTTTAATCTGTTTGACTACAGGTACGAAAGAGGAGCGCTTTTTCTAAACCAACCGCTGAAAAATACGGAGGTATTAAAACAGCAGATTCTTGAGGATACGAAATATTCCGCCCCAATTGAAATAACCAGAGACCTGCTGGAAAAATTCAAATCAATAGGGGGAATGGCAAACTTTTTTAATGACCAGACAAATAAAACGAAAGATGTCAAAAACATCAACAATAAGATTAAAGACATCAGTGATATTAATCGAACCATGAAAACTAAAAGAGAAAGGCTCAAGAATGAAAAAAGTTCATTAAAAAAGACCAATGAACAAATTGAAGCAATCAAAAGTAATCCGAAAAGATCAGAAGCGGACAGTGAACGATTGAAAGAACTTGAAAAGGGAAAAGACAGGCAAATTAAACAAATAGGCCAAACCAAAGATGACATTCAACAGGACATTGGCCGGTCTCAAACCAAAAGACAAGAAATCCAGGCCGAAATTGATAAGTTAGAGAAAGATTCGGAAGAACTGAAAGGGAATTCTGGGAATAACCAAATTGACAGCAAAATTCAACAAAACATGGAAGACTTCAAAAAAGAAAACATCGAAACATTAAAAAACAGTACGGCAGAGATTCAGAATAACATCGAATCAGCCGGCAGAGCTCTAGATGCCATTACTATTGAAGAGGAAGTGGCAGCTGAGGCCATATTTTCCCGGATTAACATTGATTCTGCTGATAAGATATGTGAAAAACTCAGCAATCCCGACCATTTCCCGAGCAAGGGGCAGGACCTTAAAGTGTTTCAGGATGTATATAAAAACATATTTACGAACCAAGAACAATTTGCGAACGAGTCCGTTGAATCTGAACAAATTGATGAGAGGATAAACAATTTCGGTAATGATGACTCCGACAAGGCTGATGTAAGGGCACAGACTCTCAACGAAATTTTCGGCATCTTAAATTTTAAAGAAATGTCGGCCAATTTGAGAAATGAGATCTATATAAATGAATACGCTCTTACCCACTTTTCCTACCTTACCAGCGACCCCAAAGGGGGCCCCGGTTATAATTATAAAAATACGGAAGTAGAATATATCCTCTACGGTGACAACCCCAAGTCCAGGGCTGTTGCACAATTATATGCCACCAGATTCGCTCTGGACACTTTAGCTTATTTTATCTTTTCCCCAGAACCACCCGAGTTAATTTCGAAAACAGTTTTTTCCCTGTTGAGGGGAGCCATTCAGGCCTCTGTCGATACCTATAAACTGTTGGCAGACGGGGCTTATGATGTGGCAGTTGTGGAAATGTACCCGCCAAACCTTAACTCATTAAATGAAGTGAGACTTAACTACAAGGACCACCTGAGATTGTTTCTGCTGTTAGCACACGGAGAAGAGAAGGAAAACAATAAACTTAACAACATTTTATCCATCCTGAATAGTAGAAGCGGTATTGACTCTTCTAAAGGATACACCTTATTAGACGGAAGCGCGGAAATATCAATAAAAATGTGGTTTTTACCGTTGGCCGGTATCAGAACACTGAACAGCGGACCATTTGAAACAAAAATAGTTGATGGCAGATGCTATATAACGAAAAGTGTTGAATTTGGTTATTAGACTGGTGATGAAAGTGAAAAAAAATTTATTTGGAAATAAGGGAAGCGTTACTATCGAAGCAGCTGCAATTTTCCCGATCTTCCTGGCATTTATGCTGCTGCTGATTAACTTTATTAATGTGGTCACAGTGTATGTAGCAATGGATCATGCTGTTAGCGAAACCTTAAAGCAGATAGCTGCTCATTCCTACCCGTTAAAGTACTTAAAAAGTACGTCAAAAGAAAACCGGTTTGCTGAAGTAATGAACAGTCTTGGCTCCCTGGACGCAGAGTCCAAAGATATTACCACATCGCTGAAATCAGATATTATCAATGAAATTGGCAATCAGATAAAAGAAAAGGGTACCGAATATGCATTGAATACCGGGATTAAACTTGTTGCCCAAAAAAAAATAAAGGAACTCTATCCTTTAGGTAATATCACAAACAACGATTTTACAATTACCCGGATTAAAATGTATAATCCCAACAATGCTTCGGGCAGCGGCGGCGATATTAACGGAATTCAGTTAAACAATACTGATTTAGTTATCACAGTTGAATATAAGGTTAACTTGCCGGCGCCTTTCTTCCCTGTACGCCAAATCTCACTTTCAAATAGTGCTGTGGAAAGAGCATGGGTTGATAATTAGATACAATGAATGAGCCTGGGTTGAACCAGAGTGTAAATAGAGCTGACGAGGCAGGTGGAACATGAACGAAATTCTTTTGGTTAAATCTATCCTAATTTTTATTACTCTTGGACTGGCTTTATATTATGATATTTATCAGCAAAAAATCAAAAACCAAATAACTTTACCTGCTGCCATTCTCGGGGCCGGGATTAACTTATTCGATAAGGGAATGGATGGTTTACTGTATTCATTAAAAGGCTGGCTGGTTCCCATAATTATTCTTATTGCATTTTATTACATAAATGTGATGGGAGCGGGAGATATAAAGCTTTTTGCTGCAGTTGGAGCAATTATGGGGCTGCCTTTCGTCTTTTACAGTTTTGTTTTTTCAATATATATTGGCGGACTGATAGCACTGGTTATCTTGATCAGAAAGAAATTATTATTGAAGCAGATGAACCATCTCTATAAGTACTTAAAATACACATTCCTTGTCTGTACAGTATCTGCTTATGGTAATAAGGACGAAAAAAACAACAAGTTTATTTTTGCTGCTGCAATATTCCCCGGGACGCTGTTACAGTTAATTTTAACCATTTGGAAACAGGGGGGACAAGCTTAGTAAAGGAGTGAAAAAGATGAGTGCCAGTATGTTTGGATTTAGTAATGACTATTTATCAGATGGGGGCAAAAACTATTTAGTCCTGGATAAAGAAGGGTTAAGTAAAACCAAGTTAGTCTGGTTTCAGGTAGAAATGCTGACCAACAATAAAATCAAAGGAATTGTCAAGTTGGATGTCAGGGAAAAAGACTCCAAAGTAAAGTTGTATTATAACCTCAGCGGCCTCGTGATTTTGTCAAATTTTTTAAAGAGGAACAAAATAGGCAAGTCGGATTTTATATCAATTTTAGATATGTTGATTTCTGTTATCCTAAATAACAATAATTATTTCCTGAATGATCAAAGCCTGGTTTTGGACGAAAAGATGGTTTTTATAGACCCAAAGTCTAGGGAAGTATATCTCATTTACATACCTGTAGAAATCCATCAGGATATTATCCAGTCTTTAAAGGCTTTTATAATAAAATTAATTGTCAGCGCTAATATTGAAACCCGTGATGATTTTATCCAGCAAATGTTAAATCTAATCAAAGTTGAAGATTTCAACCTTAGTGATTTTAGAAACCAGCTCAAAGCTGTGAGAGATGAAGTGAATACTTCAGCACAATCTGTGAGAGATGAAGTGAATACTTCAGCACAATCTGTGTCAAAGAAGGGCAGCAGTGAGGGAAATGTGGATCCAAGCAGGACAATAACTGTGACTGAGGGCCGGAACATTAGAACCCTATTTTTAGGAGGGGCGGCGATAATTTCCATTTTGGCGGCTGCGATCTCTTACTGGGGTGTCAACCTCAAATTTCTCATGAGCCAGTCAGGGGTGACAACCCAAGTGTTAACTTACGGAGCGGCAGCTGCTGCTTGTATTGGGGTTACTTTTCGGATTTTACATAAAGAATCGAATTATGTCCCCAAATCCGAAAAAACGGAATACAATAAACGGGAACCGGAACCACCCAAAAGTCCGGAGTTTACGGTCAGTAATGAGCTTCCGGGGGCCCCGGGAGGCGGGACTGATGATACAGTGTTATTAAGTGAACTAAATTTTCCGGAACTGATGACTGTAAACGGACAGGATTCTGTGTTAATAGACAAACCAATTTTTATTATCGGCAGGAATAGGGAAGTGTGTGATTATGTAATCGAAGACCGGGGTGTCGGCCGGGCCCATGCCCAAATAAGGAAAGTTGACAGTTTCTACTTCATTGAAGATATGGATTCCAAGAACGGCACTTTTGTAAATGACGAAAAAATTTCAAGTAATCAACAATACAAGTTAAACAGAAACGATAAGGTTACGATAGCTAATGTTGAATATCTCTTTACATCCAAATAAATGGGGTATGTCAGATGGGATTTTCATATGGATTATGCAGTGATATCGGGAAAAGAAGAGTAAGCAACCAGGACAAATTGATAATTAAAACAAGTTCATCCAAATACTCAGGTGATTTCGGATTGTTTGCCGTGGCTGATGGCATGGGGGGGATGGCGGAGGGGGGAACTGCCAGTGAGATTGCTGTTGAGAACATGCGAAACTGGTGGGCCGGGCTTATTGATGAAAATATAAGGGGGACGCCTGTCGATACGATTTGCCGGGAACTTCAGAAACAGTTTTATCAAATCAACAATTCTATTATCAAGTTCGGTAAATCGAAAGGAATTAAAGTTGGCACGACTCTCAGTGCACTCTTCCTTGTTGATAGTAAGTATGCTATCTGTCATATCGGAGACAGCCGAATATACAGGCTTAACGAGCAAAACCGGGAATTAAAACAGCTAACGGTGGACCATACATTCGTGGCTCAACAGGTAAAAATGGGGTGGATATCACCGGAAGAGGCTTCCGATCACCCAAACAGAAATATCTTAACTCAATGTTTGGGAGTAAACCGAGATATAAAAACTTTTGTTAGTTTCGGCAGGATTCAAAAAGGAGACATTTTTATCTTGTGCAGTGATGGCCTGTATAATCAAGTTTCCGCTGATTTATTGTCAACCATAGTGCTGGAGGGAATCGAACGGAAAAGAGATGTCAGGGTTATTGCCCGGCTTCTGACTGAAGCCGCTAATAACAATGGGGGCAGTGACAACATATCTGTTATTATTCTGGGGGAAAAGCATGCGGGTAAGACGCAGAGCCTTCTGGGGCGGCTCAAAAATAAGTTCTGATAAGGGGTAAATCATGCTTAATATCGGAGATGTTTTGGAAGAGAAGTATAGGATAACCGGTTTGCTCGGGAAGGGTGGAACCGGCCATGTTTACCTGGCCGAAAATATTAGGCTGGGAAACGAATGGGCCGTGAAAGAGGTTGGCCTGAGTGGTGAAGTAAGAGCTGATATTCTGGAGGAATCCGAAATTCTCAGGAAGCTTAATCACCATAGTATCCCAAGAATAGTAGACATTATAGAACATGAAAATTTCCTCTACCTGATTGAGGATTACTTTGCCGGGGTTAATCTAAAAGAACTTATTAAAGCCAGGGAGGCCTGCCTTGAGGCTGATGTTATAAGGTGGGCCAAACAGCTTTGTGAGATATTAATCTATTTACACGGTATTAAACCGAACCCAATTATATACAGAGATATGAAACCAGGTAATATCATCATAGATAATGAGAATAATGCGAAACTGATCGACTTGGGTATCGCCCGGGAGTATAAGGAGGAGCAGGACAGTGACACTGCGTATATCGGCACTAGGGGTTATGCTGCCCCGGAACAATACTCCGGAGCCAATCAGACAGATGAGAGAACAGATGTTTACGGCTTAGGGGCAGCGCTGTACCATGCGGTCACAGGCGCCAATCCTAACGAACCGCCATACCGTATTGTACCGGTGAGGCAGAACAACAAGTCTCTTTCTAAAGATATAGAAAGGATTATTGCCAAATGCACTCAGAATGACCCGGGTTTAAGATATCAGAATGTAAACGAATTACTGAGTGACCTAAATAGCATGCATTGGTTCAACAGCGCTGAGAATGCGGTTGGCAGTACGGTGTACACAAGCCTTCCGGCTAAACTGGTGGTAATCGGCAGTCTCTCACCCAGGGCCGGCTCTTCATTTATCACTGCCAATCTGGCAGCGGCTATAGCCGCCAGGAATGTTTCAAGCGCGGTCATAGAATCTCCCGTTAACTTTCCTTATTTCTATGACGCTTTATTTATCAGGGAAAAGACGAACGGAAGTTATGTTTCCCGTTCTCATAAAATTAGAGACAGCCACGAGATTGACAGAAGCGATGTTTTTATGGAGAACGGAATCAGCTGGATTGCATCAGACCCGACCCAGTTTTCGATTAAAAATTGGACTTATGATAACATGACGAAATTGATTTACTCAGTTAAACATACTTCGATAGTGTTATTAGATGTTTCGACATTTTGGGTTCATCCCAGTGTACAACCTATTTTGGGCCAAGCCGATAACATAATCCTGGTAGTTGACCCTGACCCTGTTTTATTGGACCGCACAATGAAGATGGATTACGAGGGACTGGGTATTGGTGAGGAATGTATACCCCCGGAGTCAAGGACTATTGAACTCTTAAAGGAATGTAAAAACAGGGGGTCCTGCGACATTGACATCATCGTCAATAAGTTCACGGGATTCGTAGAAAAATATCAGCTCTGCCTTCCATTCGACCCGCTTGTTTACCTGCCGCACATTGACCCCGTGGAAGTTTATAAAGCGATCTGGGAAGGCAGTCTGCTGTATAGTAATCCGGACTTTAAAACCATATTTGACGAGGGGTTTTCCCCTATTATTGAAAAGCTCGTTCCAGCCAAATATTTTTCGTTTAAACACTCAATAAGAGGTAGTTTCCTGGAGAGGGTAAAAGCGGCATATAAACTGCTGAAGGGGGAAGATAAGGGGGTTTCAATATGAAAAGGTACTTACATGTGGTTATTTCTGCTGCCTTGATAATAGGGGCTGCAGGCATGATTTTCTTCTGGGAATTGTACCTTGAAGACAGGTTAAATACGATCAATGTCGTGGTTGCCGCTAAAAGCCTGGAGAAGAATCAACAGATCAAAGAAGGTGATGTTAAGGTCTGCAGGATAAGATCTGAGCAGGCTGTGGACAACCCTATCAGGAGTGTAAGCGAGGTTATGGGGAAGGAAACCAGCCAGTATATAGCAAAGGGCAATCAATTTGTCGAAGAAATGGTAGACAGGTACGGCCTCGAACCCAATAGTGACCAACTTATTTATTCAATTCCAAAGGAATGGATATATTCATCACCGGGCAGCCTGCGTAGAAAGGACCGGGTATACATATATGCCATTCCTGATGAGAAGCGAAGTACAGATGGTTTTTCAAGGCAGGGTAACCCCCAGTTGATGAGTTTTAAAAGTGAGGGGGGAGGCGAGGGGGGAACAAGTGAACCGATATTGGAGTATATAGTTGTGGCGTTTGCCAAAGATTCCGCAAATCAGGAGGTTAAGCCCGCCATGAACAGTGATAAGAGGCTTGATGCCACAGGTTCTATCAGTGATCTTGAGCTTGTAATGACTCGAAAACAGTACTCCCTTTTACAACAGAAATATCTGACCGGGTTTAGATTTAATTTTGCTTACAAATAGTAGGTTTAATTTTGCCTGCAAATAAAAGGAGGGGTTTTAATGAAGTTGGCGTGCCTGTCCCATGACAATGTCCTTTGCGGGAAGCTCAAAAACAACCTGCTTTTCAGGACTGTTTCGATGGTCGATAATTTGACAGACCTTGATTCAAAATATGATGATTATGATGTTATCATTTTGTCTGACCGGATTGTGTCATATGAAAAGCTACCGGAATTTACAAGTTGTTTTGCGAATGTGGCTACTTTTTATATGGTCAGCAGCAATCCGGATTACAAGCTGTTTCAAAAAATTGAAACGATGTGTCATGCCCATGATGTACATATTGTTTACCCTAAACAAACCCAGGATCAAATTATATCATTTGTTGTTAATGTCTTAAAACCGATAGAAGCTGTCCCCAAAAACCATGTCACTGCGTTTGTCGGGTCACAGTCTAAGGTTGGCGTCACAACTACCGTTATGGCGGCAGCTTCAAGGCTGGGCATGTTTACTGAGGCTAAAATCGGGGTGTTAGGATTGAATGCCCGAAATCCCGGAACTGTGTATATGAGGGGATATCAGGGTACTTATCTTGATGAATTGAAAACCTTACTATCGAACAATATGCTTAGTACCTCTCAATTAATGAAGGAGATGTATGAATTCAACCATTTCTTTTATCTGGCCGGAAACAGGGACATTAAAAAACGTCTTCATTACTCTATCAGGGAAATACACTACCTTATCGAACAATCCAAAAAAATATATGACCTCATTCTTATTGATGCGGGATCAAATTATGACGATGCTTTGTGCATTCAGGGACTGTTGAACTCAGATACTAAGTTTTTGGTTACGAACCAACAGCTTTCCGGACTTTTTGCGTGGAATTCAGCTTATGACCAGGTTCTCGAACCTACCGGTTTTACCAAACAGGACTTTTTGATGATTATTAACCAATATCAGAGCAAGCCGCAGCTTCCTGATGTTAAACAACTTATCCATGATTACGGAGTTCCATGTTTAAGACATATAGGCGATGTTGGTGACCTGGGTCCGATAGTTGAAGCTGACCGCAATCTGATAATTGACTATGAAGAGCCTGAATATAAAAAGGACATTGACTTTATTGTCAAGGCTCTGATTAAGACGTACAGGCTGACCTGCAGGGATCAAAAGGCAGTCAAAAGAACCGGCCTCCTGCAGAGGCTTTTCGGTTAAGGGGGCCCATTTATGCAGGACATTAACCAAAGGGTTTTTGATATCGGGGAATATATTGCCGAACAAAGACAGACGAATGATATTCAGGTTGTTGAACAGGTATCTCCAAAGAAAGCCGCGCTGATTATCAGGTGTGAAAATTTCCTGGAACTATGTGATACGGTATATGAATATTTTGAGCAGGCATATGACAAAAACAATGATTCCAAAAAGTCTGTTGAGCGGCTCGGACTGCAGCATAGAGCTATCATAGGGGACCCGAAGGCGGTAAAGGTATTAAAAGACGAGATCCTTGATTTTATCAGGGCCAACAACCTTTTAAATACTGTTTTCCCCTCTTGTTATATCGATTTAGCTGATGCTGTTTTTAATGAAGTCTATGGCTGGGGTCCTTTGGCCCGGTGGTGGATGTTCCCCAAAAGCCAGTCAGCGTTGGTGCTTGATACTCAAATATTTTACGACGGAATCCTGCAGAAAGAAAAGTTTTCTTCACCTGACAGGGTATGGGAGCTGATCCATTCTTTAACCTTGAAAGAGGCGAGGGCCAGGGTCAATGAACACAACCCGGATCTTGAAGTGGAAATGTTTGACGGGACAAGAGTCTCAATTTCCATCCCCCCAAGAGGACATGAGTATGAAATAACGTTTAGAAAGTTTCTGCTTGACGATTTTTCTTTGGACCATCTGGTGACTTTGGGGACGGTTCCGGAAGAAGCTCTGCCCCTGTTTCAGGGTTTGGCCAGGGGACTTCCAAACACCTTGATAGTAGGCCCTGTACGCTCCGGGAAATCACATTCACTGAAGGCTTTTGTTTACGAAAGGTTTAAGGAAAAGACCTACACTGTAGTGAGTATGGAAAGACATTTTGAGCTTGCCTTGAGAAAAATGCTGCCATTTGCCCCGATAATTGAAAAACAGGCTGTAGATGACGAACTCCATGAAATATTTCCGACAGTCCTCAGAAAGGACCTCGATTTTGGAATTATGGGTGAGATCCGCAGTGTTGAGGCCGAGTGTGCGATGCTGCTCTGTGAACGGGGTACCAAGGGGTTCCTGGGAACCTTCCATATCAAACACCCCCATAATATCCCCGGGAGCTGGGCCAGGCTGATTATGGACAGGTTTCCCAACCGGGACTATGGCGCTGAGGTGGCGAGGGTTGCGGAAAACATAGATATTGTTATCGTCCAGGAGGAGTTGGCAGACATATCAAAAAAGAGGGTAACCTCTGTCGTGGAACTGCGTTTTAACCCCATTACATTACAGGTAAGTACCCATGAAATTATGAGATATGATTATGAATGTGATGAGTGGAGATACAAATTTGATTTAAGTGAACAATTGATCCGTGACATGAAGATATCTTCATCCAAATCTACTAAAAATATGGTCTCCACCCTGGAGCGATTAGAAAAAATCAAACCCATTATCGGGGAGAACAAAACTGTTTTCCAAGGGGTTATGTAAGGGGTTGGGTAATGAAACAGAGGATATTATTTGAATTAATCTTTAAGACTACTGCCTATGCTATATTTTTTATTGGGTTATGGGTGATACTGCAGCCCCTCATACTTCCGTCATTAAACCAACAGATTAGAAAATACAAAACCTTCACCAGATTAAGAAAACTGCACTTAAAAAAGAATATGAGCATGTTCAGAAGCAGGTTCTTCATTTACCGGCATTTGGAGCTTTTACTGGGTAGTACGTGGCCCTGGTACAGCGAATCCACGATAATTTATTACATTATTTTAAGCATCGTTCTTTTTTCAGTGAGTACTGCCACTTATTTTAGATTCATTTCAGGCTGGCGCCTGTCAATTATCTTTGGCTTGGTTACGGCATCTTTTCCTTATTTCTTTTTACTCCTTAGGTTGTTCTGGAAAAGGAGCGAAACGAGTTACGAGCTTGTACCGGCTGCTACTATCCTGCTTGGCAAATACAGGGTCAATTCGAGGAACATTTATTATTCAATCATCGATACGATTAAAGAAATCAGTCAGTACAGAGCTTTACAGAAAACCTTCATCAAGCTTGCTTCAGCCATTCAGAGCCACCGCAGCAAGGAGGATTTGGAAGAGGCTTTGGAGCTGTTCGTTTATCAGATAGGCACGACCTGGGCCCAACAGTTAGGGGTTTTGATATTAAATGCGCAGTGGGACGGTAAGGATATTGAACGCAGCCTCAGCAACATCGTAAAAGACATTGGGAAGGCTCAGGAGATACTGGAACAAGAAAAAAGCAGCAATCAGGATACCATTCAAATGGGCTATTTTGTACCGATCATAGCGTTTCCCGCTTCGCTATGCCTTTTGTCGAAGGTTGTTTCCCCTGGAAGATTCCTCTACTATCAATTAAAAACTACTGTGGGGTTTACCAGTTTCATTATAACTTCGATACTATGTATCGGTGGTTTTATGGTTTCGCTGCTGTTAAAAAAGCCAAAAAACGAGATTTAACCGGGGGTAAAAAATATGTATCTTTTAAAGTTTTCCGAAATCACTATATACTTTGTCGTTTTTATAATGGTTGGGAGGGCATTAATATATAGCCTTCAATTTGTGGAGAGTAAAAAATCTGTTCACCGCTTAAGATTAATGAACAGTGTAAAAAAGCGGGCTGACGGGATCCTGGATACACTCTATAATGAAAACTTAGACAGGCTGTTACATTCCATCGGACGGCCATTGTCCATCGACAGTGTAAAATACAATCTGGTCAGGCGCCTTCTGCTGGGCGGTTGGTTCATATATATTACTGCTGACTGGTATCTGTTTGAAGGCCGGTATCCTTACAATATCGCCAGCCTTATATTGGCTTTATATATTTTCACCCAGCCAGTTAAAGGCCTGCCGTTGTTTTACATTTTGGAAAAGTTAAAAGACCTGCAGCTGAGAGAAAAAAACAAGGAGTGTTTTACCTTGTATTCCATGGTCCAAAACGAGTTTTACACTGATATTGACAGACCCCTGAATATGTATGCCACCCTTAATAAATTAAAACCTTACTTTAAGGCCATTGACAAAGCTTTGGGAAAAGCAATTCTCCTGTGGAAGAGGAACCCTGCCGAAGCTCTGGATGCTTTTGCCGTTGAAGTAGGGACGGAAGAGGCTAAAGACCTGGCGCAAATTCTAAAAAATGTTGACTTATCAAGTCCCCAGGATGCCAGAGATATTCTGGACAGCCGGTATGAGCAGTTTGTCACTAAACGGCACGAAAATCACCGGCGGTATAGAAACAACATTGGCTTAATCGGTTATGTAGCCGCCCTGCTTCCGGTTTTCGCCGTTATATACAATGCGATGGTCATATTTAACCTCGAGAAACAGGAACTGCTCAAATTTATATACCAAAGGTGAATCGAATTTTTCCTGAAAGGAGGTGTTTCCGGATGAAAGAAGTTGTAACGAAGTTTATGTTAATTGTGGTAGCAGTTGCTGCCGTAATGGGATTTGTATATGGTACTCTTTGGGATGATACTGAAAACATAAAAGATGCTACACATACCCAAATGGTTGAGGCCAACACTTTTGTCAACCAGTAAACGACTTAAATATGGAGGAGCTTCTCCAAGCTCCTCCAATAACTTTTGGCGAGGTGATTTTGGTTGAGACAGGTAATCGCCGTTCTGTTGATTTCCACTCTTTTTATCGTTTATATGTTTCAGCCTTTCCTAAACGAAATTTACCACCTAAAAAATCTGGCTGTGCAGATAACTTTGGACCGGGGTATAGAGAAGGCGGCTGTAGACGGTAAATTTACGGACCAGATTGTTAATGAGATGAGAATGACACTATCTGAACAATTCCACTTTTCGATAGATGAGATCAGTTTCACCGGGACCACTGCGGCTGCTCCCAGAGGGGCTTACATCGAAGGAAGCCTGGGCATCCCGGCCGGCCAGTTGTGGATACTGCCTGGGATTTGGGGCGGCGAAACTGAGATTAAAGAATTAAGGGCTTACGCCAAACAAATGAGTGAGTATATCCCACGGTAGGGTGTGAAGAAGCAGATGTGAAGAACTGCTGGGAAAGTAAATAAGAAGAGGTAAGTTGTTTATCATGAGAGAAGCCATCTTTTCTATACTTTTGGGTTTGGTCTGCCTCACTTTTTGGATGTGGCAGATCGATGACAATAACACCGGCTTGGCCAACGAGCGGCTAAAGAATGCTGTCAACTATGCCGCCCATGACGCCAGCCTGCAGATTGACAAAGCGGAAGTTGGACGCGGGAGGGTAGTTTTTGACACTGTCTCAGCGGAAGAAACATTTACAAAGACACTCCAGGATAATTTATCATTGGATGTCGATTTAGTCCCCAAAAGGAACACGCTTTTTCAGGATAAATTTACCGTCACCTATACGGACTACATAGATGATAATGATGGAGTGAACTACCCCTATTTTTACGAAAATAACGTCTTTGGCATCCACCGCTGGATTTATGGGCCGGCGGTAATATTTGCCGTCGAAGTGCCCAGGCCGCGGGCTTTTAATATGAACCCAAGGTACAATCTTACCAAATGGGCAGTCTTTGAGTATCCTTTGCCTACATAATAAGACCCTGACATCTTACGAAGTGTCAGGGTTTTCTAAATTAATTAAATTGGATACACTTATCAAGCTTGATTCTGTAATTAGAAATTTCTAGTCATTGTCTAAGCCCTTCATGAATCCATCGAGATTGGAGAACTCCCGAATTCTGCCGGATTTAACATCCTTTTTTGCCTCTAACATATCGTGTTTGATCTGTTTTTTAGTTTTGCTTAACTCGGTGGCGCGAGCAGCAACCTTAGAATTTGTAATGTAGTTGGTAAAAACCACTTTAGAAGAATCCCGCGAAAACTTGTTTTTGTTATTATTTAGACCAAGGTAGGCAAGTAAAGCATTTTGTAAAACCTGAGAAAAATTCACTTTTTTTTCTTCAGCCAAATCATTTAGCCATTTCGGGATGGTCAAAGTCTTTTTAATTGACTTTGAAGCCATTTCATCACGAATGGGAGGCATCCAAACCTCAATAAGAGCGATAAATTGATCTTTATCTAATTTGAGTAATGATACCTTTGAAGGTTTGGGAAGTTGATTGCCGTCTTCTTCTAAGCCGAAAAGATGTAGTTCAAGTGCATCTTTAGCCATGTAGAAGGCCTCTTCTTCTGAATCACCACAGGTTAAACAACCTGGTAAGTCTGGAAACTCAACGGAAATCCCATCCTGATCAACAGAAAAAATAGCAGGGAAAATATATTTATCTTTTTTATTCATTAAGATACCTCCCACTTAAACCCTAAGTTAAGTACTTTAGCCTCTCCAGCCATCATTATTGAGTAATTTTAGTATTTCTCTGGAGGAATATGACTTCAAATACGTCCTCTCCCATATAATGCTAACACGTATGATAATACGTGTCAAATAGATATAAGGTTAACTGCTATTCACGAAAACAACCAACAAAGATTTTATTATCATCTGAGTAGAATCTGTATTTAGTACATCGTACCAAGCTCTATAAGGGGCTTTTGATTTTGAACAGGTGTGGGTCTCGAACTTTAGTATATATATTAGTTGTCACAATGCTTGCATGACCGAGGAGATTCTGGATATACCTGATATCAGTACCGGCCTCCAAAAGGTGAGTGGCGAAACTGTGGCGCAGGGTGTGACAGGAAGCATTTTTTTGGATGCCGGCGAGTTTCACGGCTTTTTCAAAAACCTTCTGTACCGCCCTTGTAGTGTACTTGGTCCCCCGCTGAGTGATAAACAAATACTCAGCGGGCTGTTTACCGCCCATCCGGCGCAGTAACTGGTCTTTGAGCTTAGCGGAAAAAATCGTAACCCTGTCTTTATGGCCTTTGCCACCGCGAACAAAAAGGGTTAGGTTATATAATTGAATATCCCGGACACGTAAACCAACAACCTCGGAGACCCTTAATCCGGAAGAATACATAAGCTGCAGCATAAGACGATGAATGGGGTTATTTATTTTGCCAAATATAATCAGGACTTCTTCCTTGGCTAATACTACCGGGATGCGGCGCTCAGACCGGGGGCGGGCTATCTCACCAAATTTAAAACCGAGCCGGTACATTTCAACATATAAAAACCTTAAAGCATTAATATTTTGGTCTAACGTGGTGTAACTCAGACTGTCCTTTTCAACAATTGAGGATAGGTAATTCTTTATCTGAAAAGTAGAGATATCCTTCGGATGTAAAGGGTGGATATAGCCCAGAAACCTCCTCAAGAGCGATAAATATGTCTTTATCGTTTTTGGGCTATAGTGCCGAATTGTCATTTCCCTTTTGTAAGTTTGAAGCAGAACCAGTGCCCAGTCGCCATATACTTCAGTAGGTTCCCGCAATATCATCAACAAACTCACTCCCCGAACATATGTTCCATTACTTTTCTTCTATAATATGGTAAAATAGATTAAATGTCAAACACTTTTTTCCGACGAACTTTCTTCTTTTATGATTATCTTTTCATATATTTTTCCTAACCAAGTTCACCCATAGAAGTGTTGCTGCGCCAAGTCCGAACAGACGTAAATCATACTCCCATCTACTCACATCTTGAAGAGGTGTGCACCGCATCCAACAGCTATTATTATATTAAAGAATAATGTAAGTCGGCTGAACCGGCGAACAGAGGCGTTCCATGCGAAGAGATTGGCGGTTCAGCAACGAGAAGCACAGAGGAGGCTGTTGGATGCTACCGGCAACCTTCGATTGGACTCAGCGCACAACAACAGGCTAAACGGCTCCGCTGTCGCTACGCCCAACTTTTCCAACTCCCACGGCTGTCACGATTTTTGCGCCCGAGCAAAAACCGTCCCACCAGCTTGGATTCATAAACCCCACCCCGTCCTCAGACGGGGTAAGCACATTATCCTTGTCATACAGACGCTGGTGTAACGGTTTTTGCAGGATTTGAGTAGACGTCTCTTGAAGCAAAAATCGCGCCAGCCGCGGGAGCCGGAAAAGTTCGTTTAGCCAATATGCGTTAGACGAAATTTTTGCTGGTAATAGCTTTTGGGAGAGAAAAAATTATGTGGGATTCACCAACCGAACATTTTGACCGAGTGAAATTGTCTTTAAGTAAGAAACAATTATTAGATAAGGTATTAGTTCTTTCGGGTGCGCCTTCAAAAGGATTGGCGTTGGTTCTAGATGACTCTAATTATGAAGACAGTAGTAATCATATTTGGAGGTCTAACCAAGCATATCATTTTAATATAAAATTAGGTGAAGTCGAGGAAATGAGTTCCGAACACTTATTAAAACTAATGAAGTCCAATGATTATTCGAATTTAATTTGGATATCGGAGAAAATTTGCAACGGAACTGATATTTTATTTACTTGGGTTCTGGCTCATGAGCTGAGGCATCTTCATCAAGATAGTGCTTGTCATGACTTGTCCCTTGCCGGTTATTTTTTAACTGAAACCTTAAGTTATATTGAAACTGATCGACCGTGGATGTGGATAATGATACCAACTGAACTAGATGCTGAACTATCAGCATGGCGAATTACCCGAGAGCTATTCGGAATCGATGTTGCTGATAACTATGTCAAAAGTCAACTTAACAATTCAGCTCAAGAAAAATCAATTAAATTACTGCTGAAATTTGATCCGAATAAAACTTATGACCCAATAAAGAACACAATAATATTTCTTCGAAAATACCAATCCAAACTCAATATTCAACAAAAGTCTAACCTTGATAACAATTTCATTAGAAATTTCAACATTGATGAAGTTTGTGCAGAACTTAATAAGAATTGCGGGAAAAATGACCGCAAAAACATCGTCTAACAACAGGCTAAACGGCGTCTCACGGGAACGTTTCGCTTTGCCGGCCCAACTTTTCCAACTCCCACGGCTGTCACGATTTTTGCGGCAAAGCAAAAACCGTTCCACCAGCTTTGATTGATAAATCCCACCCCGTCATCAGACGGGGTAAGCACACGAACCATCGCAGTTGTGACGCTGGTGTAACGCTTTTTGCAGAAATTGAGTAAACGTCTCTTGATGCAAAAATCGCGCCAGCCGAGGGAGCCGGAAAAGTTCGTTTAGCCAATAGGCGTTATGTGAAATACCCCTTATTTGGGGTCAATGAAATGAGGGCAATAGTTTGAGCGAATTCAATGATAAAATAATTGGTGGCCGTGGTAGTAAAATATACAATTTTATTGTGCCGAAAATTTTGAATTCCTTTTACAAAAAAGTCTTAAAAGACATTTCATTAAGTAGTTGCCATGGAATGATTCTTGATGTTGGTTCAGGACCAGGCACTTTAGCTATTTCAATGGCTAAAGCAAACCGGGATTCAAAAGTATATGGAATCGATATTTCGGACGACATGATTACAATCGCCCAAAGGAATGCACAGAAGGAAGGTATTACCGAAAACATTCAGTTTATCAAAGCTGATATAGCCAATTTACCTTTTGATGACAAGACTTTTGATTTGATTGTATCCACCTTCAGTTTACATCACTGGGGCAGGGTACCGGAAGCAGTTAAAGAATGTTATAGAGTTCTAAGGAAAGACGGAATGCTCTGTATATATGATTTTAGCCGGGTAGACTACGCGAAGCCAGGAAAAGAATTTAGAAAATCGGCTTCAACGTTATTTGGCAAGGACAGTGAATTTAAAACAATCAAATTTGGGTTCATTCCTATGGTTTTAAAGTATTCGGTCAAAAAGTGACAAAAGGCTTATTTGAGCTTACAGGGGTACATCACATAACAACAGGCTAAACGGCTCCGCTGGCGCTGCGCCCAACTTTTCCGCCCCGTAGATGGTCTTTGGGGAGCCGGCTGTCACGGTTTTTGCAATTACCTGGCAAAAATCCCGCCACCGGTTGATAATAGGCAATTTGGGGTCAGCAAGAAACTTAGTATCGGTATTTGCATAGACAAGGCCAGTGGTTATGTTGACTTTTGGTCTTCTACGCGGTCAGTGGCTCGGCGGTGCTCGTCGTTTCTTGCTCCTTAGGGGCTGTCTGGGGTAAACCGGTGTCACGATTTATGCAATCTCAGGCAGCAAAAACCGTGCCAGTCGGTGGGTCGGAAAAGTTCGTTTAGCCAATATGCGTTAGGTGAAATTTCGGCTGTGCAATATATGGAGGAGCAAATGGAAATATTGATAGCTTTTGCTTACGTCTTCGCAATAATTATTTTTTGGTTTACAATTACCCATTTAGACCCTCTTACAGAAGAAGAAATTAGAGCACTGGCAGCAAAAAGGAGAACAAACAAGATTCAAATCTACTATGCGTTTAACCGGAGTGAAATTGTGGTTGACCCTATTATTAAGAATAAAATGAACCCAAATGGTAAGTTTTATTCTGTTTGCGAAGACCTAGATAGGTTCCCATCATATGCGGCTGGACTCCTGAAATATAAGAAACATGAATGGATTATTGTTGCTTTTGAAAGGAATCGTAAAGTGGATTCCATGTGGATTAACAAGGGGCTAAACAGAGAATGTGTGTCGTGTAATTTAGATTTGGACCAGATACGAAATCTGGCTAAGCAGGGTAATTACACATCTGTTCTAATATTTCATAATCACCCGAATTCAAACCCCAACTTTTATGATTGTAGAATGCCAAGTTTTCAGGATCTACATTCATCTTTGAAGTATGCGAAAGAATTGAACTCGACTGGACATAATTTTTTAGAGTTTATATGTGAGAGGGGAAAACCCTATCGGTAAGTGATAGACTCCTTTTTTTACATTCAAGAATTTATAAGAGAAGTCGAAAAAATAAATGGCCTGTCCAAATTAAAGAATCTATCGTTACATGTAGAAAGGATATTTTATGACCGCCGAAACATCACCTAACAACAGGCTAAACGGCGTCTCACGGGCAGATTACTCTTGCCGGCCCAACTGTCCCGCGTCCTCGGCTGTCACGGTTTTTGCGAAGGCAATAATCGCGCCACCGAGAACCAAAATATACTGCTTCCGCAAGAGACTGTACCCTGCCTATCCTAACCCGACCGATGGCTTATACTCAACCGTATGTTATCTCACGGTCCTAAGTATGGAGCACACCTACCGTCTCTTGCGATTTGGGGCACCTGAGGACATCGGTGTCACGATTCTTGCTATACCTGGGCAGGGTATGCGGGAGCAAAAACCGCGCCAGCCGAGGAAACGGGCCAGTTCGTTTAGACAATAGGCGTTAGGCGAAATCGGCACTCTATTGGGTCTAGAAGGAGGATGTAATGTTTGAAAGTGCAAAATCAAAAATAGAAGATACGCAGGTTGTTTTTGAACAACTTCAAAAAGTCGAAGATTCTGTAGCATTTAAAGCACTATTTAACTCGTTCTTATCCTCCGCTCGCGCTATTACCTATGCTTTACAAAAAGACGGTAAAAAAATTCTCGGTTTCAAAAAGTGGTACGAAATTAAGCAAGAAGAAATGAAAAAAGACGAATTACTTCGATTTATTCACGAAGCGCGTACTGAAGACTTTCATGAAGGAAAACATAGATTGGCTTTTGGTACCTATTTTGAGCATTTCTCAACAGACAAAGTTGGTCCCCCACCATCACCTGAAGCAAAGTTAGGAATTGGAGTTGAAGGTCCTTTTTGGATTATTAATGAGGGAAAACCCCAAGAGCGAAGAATTCCCATTAAACAAGGGGGGAACTTTGTAGTACAAGTATCTATTTCTAATCCACCGACAAAACATAGAGGGATACTCATTTTTAATGTTAATCCAGTTAATATTTGCCGGTTGGCTCTACAATATTTGTCTGAACTAGTTTATGAAGCATGCGAAAAATTTGAGAAGAAGTGACGGATTATATTCTTTGGGTCTGTGCCGACATCGCCTAACAACAGGCTAAACGGCGTCTTACGGGCAGTCCACTCTTGCCGGCCCAACTGTCCCGCCTCCTCGGCTGTCACGGTTTTTGCGTGAGCAATAATCGCGCCACCGAGAACCAAAATATAGTGCTTCCGCAAGAGACTGTACCCGACCTATCCTAACCCGAACGATGGCTTATACTGAACCGTACGTTATCTCACGGTCTAAAGATTGGAGCACACCTACCGTCTCTTGCGATATGGGGCACCGAAAAAGCAATTGACAATTAACAATGGACAATGGACAATGGTTTCAGACTCCTGTTTTTTTAATTGTCAATTGTCAATTTTCAATTGTCAATTGGTACTGTGGGTCGGGCCAGTTCGTTTAGCCAATAGGCGTTGGGCGAAATTGCCCTTATATATAGAAGAAGCTCCCTTATTGGGAGCTTGAGCTAGATTTAGATCTTCTTTTAATTGACACTCTACCTTTTACGGTTCTTCCGTAATTGAGAGACAGAAGCGCAAGTATATATTGATTTAGACTTATATCATCACGTTGTGCGGCAATTGATAGTTCTTTATGCAAGGATTTTGGGAGCCTTAGAGTGAATTTACCACTGTACTCTTCGTTGTTCTCT